>JBEBGT010000307.1:0-4740 GCA_040081365.1 Candidatus Eiseniibacteriota bacterium
TGGTCGTCGGCGTCGTGGCGATTGCAACGCTGGCAGTGATCGCGAGCGTCGCGAACCTGCTCGCGGCGCAACACCTCGTGGCCCAACTCACCCCGGCCGAGGCGGTCGTGACGCACGGCGCGCGCACGGTGGTGTTCGCGGTCACCCTCACGACCGTGGGTCTGGTGCTCGCGTTGTGCGCGCTGCTGGTGCGCGCCATGCGCAGCAGCTTCCGCAAGCAGTTCGATGCGCAGGACCAGGCCGAGCGTGGCCAGTCCGATGCGCGTTCGAGTCTGTCTGAGGTCGAGGCCGCGAGCCACCTGAAGGACGAGTTCCTGGCCACGGTGTCGCACGAGTTGCGCAACCCGCTGGCGCCGATCCTGACCTGGACGCAGTTGCTGCGCAGCGGCACGCTGGACGCCGACAAGACCCGGCGTGCGCTGGAGGTGATCGAGCGCAACGTGCTATCGCAGGCCCAGCTCATCGACGATCTCGTGGACGTGTCGCGCGTCGTGTCGGGCAAGTTCCGGCTCGACGTGCGACCCATCGACCTCGTGCCCATCATCCGCGCGGCGGCCGATGCTCAAGGTCCGGCCAGCGAGGCCAAGCAGATCCGCCTGCAGTTCGTGCTCGATGAACGCGCCGGGCTCATCTCGGGCGACTCCGAGCGGCTGCAGCAGGTGATGTGGAACCTCATGTCCAACGCCATCAAGTTCACGCCCAAGGGCGGCCGCGTGCAGGTCGTGCTGCAGCGGGCGCAGTCGCACGTCGAGATCACCGTGAGCGACAGCGGGCTCGGGATCACGCCCGAGTTCCTGCCACACGTGTTCGAGCCGTTCCGGCAGGCCACGGGCGGGCCCATGCGCCGGCACAGCGGCCTGGGGCTGGGGCTGTCGATCGTGCGCCACATCGTCGAGCTGCACGGCGGCGAGATCCTCGCGTCCAGCGAAGGCGAAGGGCGCGGCTCGCAGTTCACCATCAAGTTCCCGGTGCTGGCCACGGTGCGCGAGGCGGGCGCTCCGCCCAAGCGACACCCCATCGCACGCGACACCCTTGCCGAGCTGCGGTTCGAGCGGCTGAACGGCGTGCGCGTGCTGGTGGTTGACGACGAGCCTAACGCGAGCGAGGCCCTGCAGGTGCTGTTCGAATCCTGCGGCGCCGAGGTCCGCACCGCGAGTTCGGCCAACGAGGCGCTGACCGTGTTCACCGCGTGGCCGCCGCACGTCCTGGTCTCGGACATCGCCATGCCCGGCGAGGATGGCTACTCGCTGCTGCGGCGTATCCGTGCGCGCGGCCCGGAGCAGGGCGGACTCACGCCCGCGGTGGCGTTGACCGCGCACGCCAAGATCGAGGACCGCGTCACCATCCTCGCGGCCGGCTTCCAGATGTACCTGTCGAAGCCCGCCGATCCCAATGAGCTCGTGGCCGTGGTGAGCAGCCTCACCAAGCCGCGCGTGAACCCCGAGGACCCGGGCCAGTCGCCCTCACGATAGGGCGTGTGCTGCGGGTGGCCATGATGCGCGGGGCGCCGGTGGGCATCGGGTCGCTCCACGTCGCAAGGTCGCAACGCACGCGCTCGACTCCGAACACGGACCCTGGCGAGCACGTCGGCTGCTCCACGCAGCTCACGGGGGGCGCGGCATCTCGAGCACAGGCCCATCGCACACCCGGATGGCGCGCCACGCCTGGGTCGTGGGTCCCGCGGAGGGCATGCAAACGTCCCCGGTCGGGCGTCCGGACCGGAGACGTTCGCATGTGCGGGAACGGCGCGATTCCTGCCGCGGCCTGTACGGGCCCGCCGCAATCGCCGGCTAACGCGACTTCTGCGGCTGCCACTCGGTGGTGAAGTAGCCCGCATCGTCATCCGTGAGCGGCTGGACCGCCAGCACCACGGCACCGTCACGCAGGTCGATCGCGAACGTCTTGGCGCGCGTCTCCGAGATACCCGCCTGCATGAGGACGCCCACCAGCCCGCCACTCGCGGTGCCGGCCAGACTGCCGGGCAGCGAGCTCGACAGGGGGCCCGCGACGAGCAGGCCGAGATCGGGGTAGAGCAGCGTGGCCGCGGCGGCCGCCTCGCCGAACGGCGTGTGGTCGGCCGTGGCCTCGCGCGCCTGGATGCCCACGTCGGTGCCGGCGATCGCCTTGGGGAACAGCCACGTGCGCGCGGTCGAGGTCAGGAGCACCGAGATCTGCCCGGGTGCGGTGCCGCGCTTGGCGATGGCCTCGAACGCGCGTTCGGCGGAGTTGCGGTCGCGGAACGAGCGCGTGATGAGCTCGTGGATCAGGGCAGGCTTCTTCTCGGTCATCGGGAACCCCATGGGAGTGTGGACACACTCGGCCCGAGGGCGGAGCGCGGTGCGGTGCTGCGCCGGGAGACCCCGGCGCGGGAGTGCACGTGCAATAGGTGGGCCACGTGGGACCCGCGTCGTGGCCCCAGCCACGGAGCGCCCGCGGCGCGGCGGACTCGCAGCGAGGCCGCGTGGGGCCCCGCCGTGGCACCCGGGGAAGTAGAGGTTTCAATCCGCGGCAAAAGCTGCCCTCTGGCCGGGCGCGCCCGGCCACGCCCGCCGCGTGTTCTGTGGCCGCGAGCGCATGGCACCGATCGTGCGTGAGCAGCTGTGGGGATGCTGGCGGGTGCGGTTCACGAACCGGGCCGGGCTACCCCCGCACATCCCACCGTGAGCGAGGGGCTTGCATCAGCTTGGTCCCGACATCGGCGATGGGACCACGCCGTCGCCTTGCCGCCGCCCGCGATGCGCGATGACGCGCCGGCGCTGGCCACACTCAGTGCTTCGCGGGCGACAGGTGTGCCCCCCATGGACGACCACGGCGGCCGAGATGCCGAGCGCGTCCTGCGTTCCGCGAACTTCACACCGGGAGGACGTCATGCTGTGGACCATCGCTGTGGTGCTGGTCGTGTTGTGGGCCCTCGGGCTCGCCACGGCCCACGTTGTCGGCGGATTCATTCACATCCTGCTCGCGCTGGCGGTGATCGCCGTGCTGATCCGGGTGATCCAGGGCCGAAGGATCGCGTGAACACGTCTCGCTTCACCCGGGAGGGTGCCATGAGATTCACCGGTGTGCTGCTCGTCATCGTGGGCGTGATCGCCCTGGCGTTCGGCGGCATTCGCTACAGTCGTGAGCACACGCTCATCGACGTCGCGGGCCTGCGTGCCACGACCACCGAACAGAAGCACCTTCCGTTGTCCCGAACGTTCGGCGGGTTCGTGATCCTGGGCGGACTCGTGCTGCTCGTGGTGCCGCGCCAGCGCCTCGCCTGAGCGCTCTCAGCGCTCTCAGCGCTCGCAGCACTCTCAGCGCTCGTGCGACTCGAGCGCGGTGAGCCGGGCGAGGAGCGCGGTGTGCGCTTCCTCGAGCAGGCCGACCCGCGTGCGCAGGCCGGCGAGTTCCGCCCGTAGCTCGGCGTCGTCGCCGGTCTCGGCGCGCGGCGCCAGCGGTCGTGGCGCCGGCTCGTCGGCCGACACCGCGCGCGCGCCAGCCGCACGCCGCACTTCGCCGAGCTCGTTGGGCAGGTAGAGCGCGTGACTCACCACCTGACCGCGGCCGCTGGGTGTGAGCTCGATCATGAGCCGCTTGGCGAGCAGGCCGTCGACGATCGCCTTGAGCGCGGTCAGGTCCTCGATCGGCTCCATGCGCGCGGCGCGGGCGCGGAGTTCGCCCAGTTGCTGGGCGCCGCGCAGCAACAGCTCGGTCATCACCGCGATCTCGACCTTGCTCACGCCGAGCCATTCGTAGGCGTGGTGCTTGTACTTGGACACGCGGCCCAGCCAGTCGATCTCGCTCACCACACCCAGTTGGCGCAGCTCATCGAGCGCCTTCTCGATGTCGATGTCGTCGTACTGCGTGAGCGGGTCGCGGTTGTTCTTCTGGTTGCAGCCCGTGACGATGGCGTTGACCGTCATGGGGTAGGCCGCGGGCGTGGTCTTGGCTTTCTCGATCAAGACACCCAGCACGCGCCGCTGGCGCGGGTCGAGCGGCTTCCAACGGGCAGCTGCGGGCGTGGGTTCGCTTGGCGTGGTCATGGGGCCTCGGGTGGGCAGGGTCACTCCGGTCGCGTGTGCCATTCGAAGTGCGATGTTAGGAGCCCCACGGGGCGGCGGGCAACCCAGTGGGAGGCTGGTTTGCTCGCACGACACCGATCGCCGAGCCCGCGCGACGCTCGGGCGGGATCCGGCGGAGTTCGGTCACACTCCGTGCCCATCCGCGACTCATAGACAGCGCCGCTCGGCTCCCCCCGGGCACTGGATGAGCGGCCGATCCGGCGAGGTGCACTCCCGCCGATCCCGCCGCCCGGGGCTGCCCGGCCATCGGCGTGGGTGTCGGGAGTGGCGCGATCGCCCCCCTTCCGTGGACCGTGCCGGGCACCACCGTCCCGCGCTCCGGTCCCGAGCCGCCCAGGAGGCCGAACGTGGCCCGTTCCTCGCACCGTGCCCGGAGTCGTCGAGAGTGCTCGTCGTGGCTGAAGCCGGTCGTCGTGCTGTGCGCCGGCACCGTGTTGCTCGCGGTCGCCGTGCACGCCGAGCCGTTGTTCCAGGACTCGCACTCGTTCTCGACGGGTCAGTACCCCTACGCCGTCGCGGCCGCCGATCTCGATGGCGACGGCCGAGTCGATCTGGTGACCGCCAATCGCGGTGCGGGCTCGCTGTCCGTGCTCCGAGGCCTCGGAGGCGGACAGTTCGCACCGCATGTCGACCTGCCCACAGGGGTCGCTCCGTCGGCCGTGGCGATCGCCGACGG
>JBEBGT010000308.1:0-4730 GCA_040081365.1 Candidatus Eiseniibacteriota bacterium
GCGCGGGCGCGGCCACGTACACACTCTCCTCGGCGACGCCGGCGTACACCGCCCGCTTGGACACGGCCGTCAGCGCACACCAACCCAGTACCTCGCCCGACGCCTCGTCGCGCGCCACGAGCCGGGGGGCGCCCAGATGACCGGCATCCCATTCGGCCCACGCCGGGACCTCGGTCTGGAACGTGGCATGCCCCGAAGCGATGCCCTCGGCGTAGATGGCCAGGACGGCGGTGGCGTCCGCGGCGCGCATGGCGTCCACGCGGACGCGGCCCGTCATCGCGCCGTGGCTCCGGCCAGTTCGGCGGGCAGCTCGCGGTCGCGGGCGGCCACGCCGACCTCGGTGACCCCGAGCACGCTGTCCTCGACCACCACGCCGCGCAGCAACGCCAGCGGCACCATCTCGAAGTAGACGTTGCGTGGATGCACGAGCTCGGGCGCGTCCTCCCAGATCTCCGCCGGAGGCATCTCGGCGATGCCGAGTGCGGCGGTGGCACTGGGGATGATCTTGCGCCGTGTGGCGATGGCCCATGCCGGCACGCCATGCTCACGGGCGGCGAGCGCCGCCGTGTACGAGCCGATCTTGTTGAGCACGCCGGCCTCGGTGACGGCGTCCGCGCCCAACCACAGCGCGCTGGCCTGCGAGAGCAGTAGCGGCAGCGCGGCGTCGGCCACGATCCAGGTCTCGATGCCGGCATCGGCCAGCACGCGCGCGGCGTCGCGCCCCTCGAGCCGCGGCCGGCTCTCGGCGAGGATCACGCGTGGCTTGCGGCCGTCGCGGGTGAGCTCGCGGATCGAGGCCAGCACGGCCTCGCTCGCCGACAGCGTGGCGATCCAAGGCTGGCGCGAAGTGAGCAACTGCGCGGCCATCTTGGCGGCATCGCTCACGGCCTGTTCCAGGTCGCGCCGCTCGGCCGCACAGCTCTCGTGCAGGTGACCGCGCAGGGCGTTCGCGCTATCGCCCCGCGGTACCGCGGTGTCGGCCACCGACAGCGCGCGCGCGGCGAACTGGTGCACGAGGGCCATGCTCGGCTGCGCCGCCTGCGCTTCGCGCAACCACAGCAGCAGTGCGGCGCGCAGGGCGGGGGCATCGGCCGAGCGGTTGGTGTCGAGCCAGCGCGACAGGGCGTCCAGGAAACCGCGCGCGACCCCGCCCGCACCCGAGACACGATCGGCTGTGGGGCGACGGCTCACCATGCGCTCACTTCCCGAACAGCTGCTGGAGCCACAGGATCGTGGTCTGGCGGCCCAGCTCTCCGAACGCCTCGGTGAGCGGGATCTCCTTGGGACACGCTTCGACGCAGGCCTGCGCGTTGCCGCAGTCGACGATGCCGCCCACGCCCATGATCTGCACGAGCCGCTCCTGTGCGTTCATGCGGCCGGTGGGATGCGCGTTGAACAATCGCACCTGCGCGAGCGGCGCCGGTCCGATGAACTCCGAGGCATCGTTGTACTGCGGGCAGACCTCCATGCAGCAGCCGCACGTCATGCAGCGCGAGAACGCGTAGCTGATCTCCTGCTCGGCGCTCGACTGGCGCGGGCCCTGGCCCAGGTCGTACGAGCCGTCGATCGGGATCCACGCCTTCACGCGCTTCAAGGCGTCGAACATGGGGGAGCGGTCGACCTGCAGATCGCGCACCACCGGGAACTTGGTGAGCGGCTCCAGGGTGACCACGCCATCGCCGAGCGGGTCGATGAGCGCCGTGCACGACTGTCGCGGCTTGCCGTTCACGAGCATCGTGCACGAACCGCACACTTCCTCGAGGCACGACGATTCCCAGTGCACGGGCGTGGTCTTCTGCCCCTGCTTGGTGACCGGGTTCTTGCGGATCTCCATGAGGCACGAGATCACGTTCATGTTGGGCTGCCAGGGCAGCGAGAACTCCTCCCAGCGCGGCGACACGGTGGGCGAGTCCTGCCGCTTGATCTTCAGTTCGATCGTCTGACGGGCCATGATCGCACCACCTCCTAGTCGTACTTGCGCTCGACCGGCGCGTAGAGCGACACATCCACGGGGTCGTAGCGGAAACGCGGGCCTTCGGGGGCGAACGAGGCGACCGTGGTCTTCAACCAGTTCACGTCGTCACGCTTTTCGAAGTCCGGCTTGAAGTGCGCGCCGCGGCTCTCGTCGCGCGCCAGCGCGCCCAGAGTGACCACGCGCGCCAGGTGCAGCATGTTCCAGAGCTGGTTCAGGAACGACAGCGGGGCGTTGGCCCACTGCCCGTGGTCGAGCACGCTGGCCTTGTGCCAGCGCTCCTGGAGCTCCTGCAGCTTCGCATCGGTCTCCTGGAGCTTGGCGTTGTGGCGCACGATCGTGACGTTCTCGAGCATCCACTTCCCGAGCTCGTCGGCGAGCTGGTAGGGATTCTCGGGCCCCTCGCGCTTGGCGAGATCGGCGTAACGCGCCACCCACTTCTGCTCGGCGCTCTCGAGCACGCTCGCGGGTGTGGTGTCGGGAGCCTGGAGGCCCGCCAGGTAGGCGAGCACCGCGGGGCCGGCCACTTGGCCCGCGTACACGCACGACAGCAGCGAGTTCGCCCCGAGCCGGTTCGCACCGTGGTACTGGTAGTCGCACTCGCCGACCGCGTACAAGCCGGGGATGTTCGTGGCCTGGTTCTTGGCACTCGACAGGTTCAAGAAGCCCTCGCTGGTGCGCTCGTAGTCGACCCACAGGCCGCCCATCGAGTAGTGCACCGCGGGGTAGATCTTCATGGGCACGTCGCAGGGATCCTCGCCCGTGAACTTCTCGTAGATCTCGAGAATGCCCTCGAGCTTCTTCTTGAGCGTCTCGCGCGGGATGTGCGTGAGGTCCAGGTACACGGCCATGGTGCCGCCGATGCCGAGCCCCATGTCGACGACCACGTTGTGGATCTGCCGGCTGGCGACGTCACGCGGCACG
Source organism: Candidatus Eiseniibacteriota bacterium (assembly GCA_040081365.1). GTDB lineage: Bacteria > Eisenbacteria > RBG-16-71-46 > RBG-16-71-46 > RBG-16-71-46 > JAIOPA01. Next base: position 2,897 of record JBEBGT010000308.1, read on the forward strand.
AGGTTCTTGTACTTGGGAAAGCGCTCCTCGAGGAAGTACCAGCGCTCGCCCTCGGGGATGCTCTTCGGCGGACGGTCGTCGCCCTTGCGCTTCGGCACCCAGACGCGGCCGCCCTCACCGCGCGCGGACTCGCTCATGAGCCGCAGCTTGTCCATGCCCGGGATGGCGGTGGGGTGGATCTGGATGAACTCGCCGTTGCCGTAGTCCGCACCGTCCATGTAGGCGGCCGCGGCGGCGGAACCGGAGTTGATGATCGAGTTGGTGCTGCGCCCGAACATGAGCCCGGGGCCGCCCGTGGCCATGACCACGGCCGCGGCGGGGAACGACTTCGGCTTCATGCTGCGCAGGTCGATGGCCGTGAGCCCGACACACCGGCCCGATGCATCGCGCACCGTGCCCACGAACTCCCAGCCCTCGTACTTGGTCACGAGCCCGGCCGCTTCGTGGCGGCGCACCTGCTCGTCGAGGGCATACAGGAGCTGCTGGCCGGTGGTCGCGCCGGCGAATGCGGTGCGGTGGTGCAGCGTGCCGCCGAAGCGGCGGAAGTCGAGCAGGCCCTCGGGCGTGCGGTTGAACGTCACGCCCATGCGGTCGAACAGGTAGATGATCCCGGGCGCGGCGTAGCACATGCCCTTCACGGGTGGCTGGTGGGCGAGGAAGTCGCCGCCGCGGCAGCTGTCGGTGAAGTGGATCTCGGGCGAATCGTTCTCGCCCTTCACGTTCACGGCACCGTTGATGCCGCCCTGCGCGCACACCGAGTGCGAGCGCTTCACGGGCACGATCGAGAACAGGTCCACGGGCACGCCGGCCTCGGCCAGCTTGATCGTGGTCATGAGGCCGGCGAGACCGCCGCCGACGACGGAGACACGGGGGGCGGCCATCAGCGCGACGCTCCTTCCAGGACGACGGCGGCGTGTTCCGCGGCGTGCGGCTTCTGCAGGAAGTCCGCACGGAAGCCGAGGAAGCCGAACAGCGAGGCGATGCCGATCACGGACAGCGCCAGGAACACCGCGAGTGCCAAGCGTCCGACCATGCGCTGGGCGTTGCGCCCGGTGGCCAGACCCCAGTGGATCGCGAAGCCGAACAGGCCGTTGCCGAAGTGGTAGCACGCGGCCAGGATGCCGAGTACGTAGAACGCGAACACCGCCGGCTGCTGCAGGTGGTGGTTCACGTAGTCGTACGCACTGGCGGACGACAGGTAGTGCGCATCGAAACGCAGCGCCCACGTGTGGTAGATCATGTAGAACACCAGCAGGATGCCGGTCACGCGCTGCAGCGTGTACTGCCAGTTGCGCGAGTAGCCGTGCTTGCCGACGTTGGCCTGCGACGTGGTGGCGATCAAGACGCCCAGTACCATGTGGAACGCGATCGGTAGCCAGATGCCGACCGCTTCGATGAGCACCACGAACGGCAGGCGGGCGAGATCGGCCGCCGCGGTATCGAACGCGGCCGCTCCCTGCAGCGCGCGGGCGTTCGTGAACAGGTGCTCGAGCAGGAACAGCCCGATGGGCACGACGCCCGTGAGCGAGTGCAGCCGCTTGAGCGCGAAGTACTGTCGATCGCTGAGCTTCATGGTGGACCCTTCTCCATGGTGGGCGGGATGGAGTCGCGGCCAAAGTAACAGACGGGCGTGTCTGCGTGCGAACGCGGGCCGTGCGCTGCGCCCAACGGACCGTGTCCCCATGGTGCGGGTGGCCTGCCGGGCTGTGCTAGCATCGCGGCGCCGGCATGCGGATCGCCCCTGAACCTGGCCCTCGCGGTGCGGGCTGCGTTCGATACGCGGCGCGGTGGGGTCCGCCGGGTAGGACCCGTCTCCGTTCTCCATGGAGCGCGT
>JBEBGT010000309.1:0-4727 GCA_040081365.1 Candidatus Eiseniibacteriota bacterium
TGCCCGCGATCTTGGCCGGATCGGGCGGCCTGACGTCGTGCTGGCTGAGCGGCGCGCGCGCGCGTTCGGCGAGCGCCGGGCCGCCGAGCCACGGCCCGTGCGCCGCTTCGCGCTGGCGGCCGAGCACGAGGTTCTCGGCCGCGGTCATCTCGGCCACGAGCCCGCGCCGCAGCCGGTCGGCCGGGATGTGCGCCAGACCGGCCTCGCTGTGCGCGCGCGCGCCGCGCCTGGTGACGTCGCGCCCGGCGATGAGCACATGCCCGGCGTCGGGCAGCCGCAGGCCCGTGAGGCATTCGATGAGTTCCTGCTGGCCATTGCCTTCCACGCCGGCCACGCCCACGATCTCGCCCGCGCGCACGGCGAGCGACACGCCGCACACCGCGGGCAGGCCGCGGCCCGAGCGCACGTGCAGGTCGCGGGCTTCCAGCACGGGGGAACCGGGCGTGTGCGCGGCGCGCGCGCCGAGCGGGGCGAGCACGCGGCCCACCATGAGCTCGGCGAGTTGCGCGGCCGTGAAGTCGCGCGCCATGCCGCCGCCCACGACGCGGCCCGCGCGCATGATGGTCACACGGTCGGCGAGGGCGGCGACTTCGGCCAGCTTGTGCGTGATGAGCACGATGATCGTGCCGGCGTCGCGCAGTTCACGCAGCACGCCGAACAGTTCGTCGACCTCCTGCGGGGTGAGCACGGCGGTGGGCTCGTCCAGGATGAGCACGCGGCCGCCGCGGTAGAGCGCCTTCAGGATCTCGACGCGCTGCTGTTCGCCCACCGACAGTGTGGCCACGCGCGCATGCGGATCGATGGGTAGCCGGTGGCGCGCCGAAAGTTCGGCCACCACGCGCTCCGCACTCGCCGGCGCGAATGCGCCCAGCCGTTCACGCGGCTCAGCCCCAAGCACGATGTTCTCGGCCACGGTGAGCGTGTCGACCAGCAGGAAGTGCTGGTGCACCATGCCGAGACCCAGCTTCATGGCGGCCCGGGGCGAGGCGATGCTCACCGGCGCGCCGTCGATCGTGATCGTGCCCTGGTCGGGCGGCAGCAGCCCGTACAGCACCTTCATGAGCGTGCTCTTGCCCGCGCCGTTCTCGCCGATCACCGCGTGCACCTCGCCCGCGTACAGGTCGATGTGCACCTGCTGGTTGGCGAGCGTGGTGCCGCAGCGCCGGGTGATGTCGCGCAGCGTGATGACCGGCGCGGGGCTCGGGGAGGTGGGCGAGGGCATGGAACGGCCAAGGTACACGCCCGCGCGCGGCGCGGGAAAGCGCAGCGCCGCTCCCCGGGGAAGGGCCACCCGGGTCCGGGTGGGGGTGCCACTCGGGGCAGTTCAGGCTTGGAATGCACCCCCCGGCCGTGTCATCGTGGCAGACCCACACACCCCGTGTGACACCCGTTCGAACGGAGAACCCCATGCCGCATCGCACGCTCGTGCGCCGCTTCCCCCTGCTGGCGGCCGTGATCCTCGCCGCCCGGCTGGGAGTGACTCCAGTCCAGGCCCAGCCCGTGCCCGCGCATGACCGCGTCGTCGTGGTGGTCATGGAGAACAAGAGCTACGATCAAGTGCGGCTGCGGCCCTACACGGCGAGCCTCATGGCGCAGGGTGCGACGTTCACCACCGCGTTCGGCACCGGCCGGCCGTCGCAACCCAACTACCTGGCGCTCTGGGCCGGCAGCATGCTGGGCGTGACCACGAACAACTGTCCGCCGTTCGCGTCGCCCTCGACCGCGCCGAACCTGGGCCAGGCGTGCGAGGCCGCCGGCATCTCATGGCGCGCCTACAGCGAGAACCTGGCCGTCGCCGGTTCGGCGGCGTGTTCGTTCGACGGTTCGATCTCGTCGGGGCTGTACACGCGCAAGCACGCGCCGTGGACGCAGTTCTCGAACCTGAACCACAACAACGAGCGGCCCTACACCGACCTCGCGGCCGACATCGCCGCGGGCACGCTGCCGCGACTCGTGTTCATCGTTCCGAACAACTGCCACAACAGTCACAACAGCACCGATCCGGGCTGCAGCATCCAGGACGGCGACAACTGGCTCGCCGCCAACCTGCCCGCCGTGCGCGCCGCGCTCGGGCCGCGCGGACTGCTCGTGCTGACGTGGGATGAAGACGATGGCGGTTCGACCAACCACATCCTCACGGCGTTCGTGGGGCCGCAGGTCATCCCGGGCTCGGTCTACTCGCCGCTGTTCACGCACTACGCGTTGAACCGCACGATCTGCGATGCGCTCGGCCTGCCGCCCATGGGCAACGGCATCTCGGAGCAGTCCGCCACCGGCATCTGGCAGGCCGTGGTGCCCACGCGCAAGCCGAGCTGGGGCCAGGTGAAGGCGATCTACCGGTAGCCCTGATACCGCTGACGACACGGCCCCGGGTGCATTCGCGCGCCTGGGGCCGTGCGATTCCAGTGGATGCGATGCCGATCGAGCCTGCGACCGTTTCCAGCCGAGGGCCGGAGAAGCGCTTACGTCCGTCGCACCATGAGGATCGTGACGTCGTCCTCGAACGGCACGCCGTCGCCGAACTCCGAGAGTTGATGCAGCAGGTCCGCCACGGCGTCCTCGGAGGGGGTGTTCGCGGATCGCGCCAGCCACTCGCGCAGGCGCTCGAGCCCGAAGATCTCGCCGCCCGCGTTCTCGCGTTCGATCACGCCGTCGGAGTACGCCACCAGCGCGGCCCCGCGGTCCACGTGCACGAAACCCATCTTGTAGGTGGCCAGGGGGTCGGGGCCCAGCAGCATGCCGCCCACCGACAGTTCGCGCACGCCGCGCGCATCGTGCAGCAGCGGCGGCGGGTGCCCGGCGTTGATGTAGCTCAGGTTCCCGTTGCGCTCGAGTTCGCCGAAGAACAGCGAGATGAAGCGCGACGTGAGCCCGCTCTGGTGGATGACGCGGTTCAACCGCTCCACCATGCGCGTGATCTTCAAGTCGCGTTCGACGCCCATGCGCAGGCCGGTGGCCACGTCTCGCGCCTGGAGCGCGGCCGGCAGCCCGTGGCCCGACGCGTCGGCCACCGCGAAGCCCAGCGTCTCGGGATCGACGTTGTGATAGTCGTACAGGTCGCCACCCACCGACTGCGCCGGCGTACTGGCCGCGTACACATCGAAGCCCGCGAACTCGCGCCGGCCCGGCGGCAACAGCGACATCTGGATGGTGCGCGCCTGTTCGAAGATGTCCTCCAGTCTGCCCCGCTCCAGTCGCTGGCGGATGGCGTAGACGATCGAGTTGAGCGCGCTCAGGAGTTCGGCCCGCGTGGGCACCATGCGCACGCCGTCGGGGCTGGCGGGGAACACCGCGATGAGCGGCCCATCGAGCCCGCCCACGGCGAATAGCCCGGTGCGGCCGGCCGCCGTGTCGCCAACCCACGGCAGTTCGCGGATGGGATCCGTGCCCTCGGGGTGGAGCCGCGCGGCGAGCTCCTCGTGCAGGTCGGGCCGGCCCTCGCCCCAGCGCTTGGCCGCGATCACCTTGCCACCGCGACGCTCGTACAGGTGCACGGCGACCAGGCCGAGCGGTCCGCCGAGGTGATCGAGCAGCCGCGGCGCGATGCGCAGCGCGAAGCGCTCGCGCGTGCGCGCGCGCTCGCTGCCGGCGAACGCCAGCTCGATCTTACGGTAGAAGGCTTTGGACTCGATCATGCGTGGGCGGTGACGCTCGGGTGGAGTGGGCGCGAAGGGGGTGGGCGGCCGAGCCTAGCTGCGCGCCCGTGCCGGTGCCACTCGTGCGGGAACCGCGCCGTTCAGGCCTTCGGCGCCACGCCGTCGGCCAGTGCCTGCCACGCGAACCGCACGTTGTCGGCGTGCACGGCGTTCATCGAGTACTCGGCGTCCTTGCCCACGTAGTCCATGCCGGCGAGCTCGGCGCGCGTCTCGTCGAGCGCCAGCCCGCGCGCGTAGGCGTCGCCCACGCGTTCCTCGAGGATCATGAGGTAGTCCATGTCGCGCAGGAGCCGGCGGTAGCCCGCCAGCCGGCCGCTCGCCACGGGACCGTGCCCGGGTACCACGGTGCGCACGTTCTCCTGCTCGAACAGCCAGTGCAGTGCTTTCAAGCTCGCGCGGTACACCCACGGCGGCCCGTCGAGCCACGGGATCTCGATGTCACTCAGGAGGTCACCCGCGAACAAAACCCCGTGCTGCGGCAGCCAGTACGCGAAGTGCGCACCGTTGTGCCCGGGCGTGTCGTACGTCACCACCTCGAAGGGCCCCAGCTGCACGAGTGTCGTGCCACGCGCCGTGAGCCCCGGGACGTAGGCCGAGAACATGTGCGGCAGCGTCTCACCGTGCTCGGCCAGCCCCGCGGCGGCGCTCTTGCGGATCTCCGCCTCGTCGCGCAGCAGCTCGTCGCCGAAGCCGGCGTGCGCGAACGTCGTGGCGCCCGGGAACCACGGCATGCCGAGCACGTGGTCCCAGTGCGGATGTGTGAACGCCACCGACACGTGGTCGAAGCGACTCGCCACGGCCTGTGCGGCGGCGGCGAGGTCGTCGATCTCGCTGGGCAGCACGCCGGGGTCCAGCAGCAGCACGTGGTCGGTGGACTGCACGAACAGCGAGTTCATGTCGTAGCACTTGCTCGTGCGCATGCGGATGTTGGCATGCAGATCGGTCCAGGCGCTCATGGGCGGGCCTCGGGAGTGGAGTGGAGCCACATGGGGCCGCGACGGAACTGCAAGCGAGTGAGGCTCCGCTGCGGCAGGTCCGCGGCGGAGCCTCGCGTGCGCGCCGGATGATCGG
>JBEBGT010000674.1:0-1188 GCA_040081365.1 Candidatus Eiseniibacteriota bacterium
GGTCTGGCGCGGGTTCTTGACACCCCCCGAGGCGGCCCCCTAGAGTGCCGCGCCTACCGCACCGGGCCACACCTATCTCCCGCTTTCGTAGGAGCTTCCCAAGCATGAACTCGCGCTTCCGACTGGCGAGCGTCGTGGCCCTCGTGTTCCTTGCCACGGCCAGCGTCAGCCACGCCCAGACGGCGGATTCCGTCGCCACGAAGGGCCCGCTCCCCGGCCGCGGCGGCATCGGTGCTCAGGTCGGCAGTTCGTACTTCCTGTCGGACGGCGACTACTCCGATGGTGCCCAGCCGCGCATGTCGTTCTCGGGCCAGTTCCGCTACGTGATCGGCAAGCACTGGGGCTGGCAGGTGAGCCCGTACTTCACGTGGAGCGGCTACGTCTCGCACGTGCAGGCCCCGTTCGTGGACATCAACTTCCCCACGCAGGGCTCATCCAAGCAGTTCTATCTTGCACAGATCGTGGGTGCCACGGGCCAGTTGCAATATTTCAGCGGCCACGGCCGCCAGCGCTGGCACCTGGGCGCGGGTCCGTCGCTGTATCGCGTCGTGATCCAGAACCACCGCAAGGTGGTCGAGGACCCGGTCACGCACGAGCTGCACTCCACCACGCACCTGGGTGCCACGGCCGAGTTCGGCATCGAACGGTTCGTGAAGAAGCTCCCGAACACCTCGCTCGAGCTGACGCTCGCGGGGCACATGGCGTTCGCGAAGGACGACACCAAGTGGGCGTCGGGCTGGAACGGCACGCCGACGCTGGCCGAGATCCGGTTGGGCGGGAACTACTATTACGACTTCCGCCGCGGCAAGACGGCGAAGGGCGCCAAGAAGTGAGTCCGGGGCCGCTGCGCGCGCGCGGCGGCCCTGTTTCCTCAACTCTCCATCGGGCCGGTGGGGAAGGAGTCGCGGGTGAGTGACCGCGTGTCATGGACGGACAAGGTCGGCCCCGAGGCCCTGACCTTCGACGACGTCCTGCTGGTGCCGCGCTATGCGGCGATCCATCCCCGTGACGTGCAGGTCGCCTCGCCGTTCACGCGTGGCATCACCGTGAACATCCCCATCGTGAGCGCGGCCATGGACACGGTCACGGAGTCCGGGCTCGCCATCGCGCTCGCGCGTCTGGGCGGCATCGGCGTGGTGCACAAGAACCTGTCCATCGAGGATCAGGCCGCGCAGGTCGACCGCGTGA
>JBEBGT010000310.1:0-4719 GCA_040081365.1 Candidatus Eiseniibacteriota bacterium
GTGCGCGCCAGCCAGGCCATGGCCGGCACCAACGCGATCCCCGCCAGCGCACTGGGCAGCCGCAGCACCCATTCGGAGGTGCCACCCAGTGTGGCCGCCAGCGCCACGGCGAGCGCGTGCAACGGGCCGTGCACGTTCTGGAGCAGTTCGCGCCACACCAACGGGCCCGGCACGCCGGCCGCGAGCAGCGTGGCCTGCTCGTCCATCCACAGGCTCTGGTGGCCGAGGCGGTACAAGCGCAACAACGCCGCCACGAAGGTGGCGGCGAGGATCGTGCGCGTCAGGCCCGGATCGAGGGTGGCGGAGCGGGGTGGATCGGCCGGCCGGTGCCCCGCCGCTGCGGCGGGTTCGTGCACGGAGGCTCGCGCGAGTGGATCCGTCAGTAGGCACCCTCCCGCGACAACACCGCCGGGATGGTGCGAAGCAGGATCTTCAGGTCGAGGGCGAACGAGCGGTGACGGATGTACTCGAGGTCGAGCCGCATCCACTCCTGGAAGCCGATGCGGCTGCGGCCGCTGATCTGCCACAGGCACGTGAGCCCCGGGCGGACGTCGAGCCGGCGCAGCTGCCACGGTTCGTACTGCGCGACCTCCTGGGGGATCGGCGGACGCGGGCCCACCAGGCTCATGTCACCACGCAGCACGTTCCAGAACTGCGGCACTTCATCGAGGCTCGTCGAGCGCATGAGCCGGCCGATGGGCGTGATGCGCGGATCGCGCGCGATCTTGAACACCGGGCCGTCCGCTTCGTTCAGGTGCGACAGGTGCTGACGCTTGAGATCGGCGTCCTTCACCATGGAGCGCAGCTTGTAGAAGGTGAACGGGCGGCCGCCGCGACCGATGCGCGTGGAGCGGTAGAACACCGGCCCGCGCGAGGTCAGGCGCACGATCAGCGCGAGCACGGCGATGACGGGCGACAACACGACCAACGCCGCGAGCGCGCCGAGCACGTCGAGCACGCGCTTGCCGTGACGCAGGTAGATGCCCTGCGGCTCGGGGGTCTCGAACGGCAGCACCGCCGGCGCGGCGGTGACCACCGCCGGTGTGGGGGCGGTCCAGGCGGCCGTGCCGGCCGTACGCGGGCGGGCGTGGCCGTTGGCGAAGCCGCCGGCATGGACACGCATGCGCGGCGCCACGGGAGCGTGCGTGCTCACCGCGTGCAGGCGCACGACTTTGGGACGGGCGGTATCGGACGGAGTTTCCACCGTCGTGAGACCCTCGGACTGGACTGTGTTCGCGCTCGGCCACTGGGTTTCGACCGACCCAGGTTCGCCTGCAGACGCGAGAATGTCGGGCTCCATCGCTGTCACTCTCAGTTGTCGTCGCCCTGCAAAAAAGCCACGTGGCCAATACAGCGCCCCGGGGCTCTCAACACACTCGCGTCATCCGTCCAGCACAGCACTGGGAGTGATCGAGTACGAGCGACTGGGGGGAAACCAAGGTGCCAATCCTCAGAAGTCTGGCCCGGTCAGACCGGGCTTCCCGGCCGCTGAGTGCAGCGGCCTGAGATAGAGCTCGTTTTTTGCTGCACACCCAGTTATCAAGGGATCGTCGAACGGGTCTCCGTGTGGGACATCCCGAGTGCTCGTGGAGCCGGGCCACATCATGCGAGTTCCGGGCTCCGACGGCATCGGTTCGCTGCAGCGCCGGGATGATACTCCGAACGCGACAGCCGGTCTGGACCGCGCCCACATGTTAGCAACGACCTGACAGCGTTTTCAACGCCCGAATTGCAGCAGAACGCAACGCCGGGTGTTCCAGCACCCACTTCCGTTCAGCGCCACTGAACCGGACCGGTCCTGCGCCAGGCCCGCCCCATGCTCGCAGTCGGAAGCGGCACATGGGGATGGCGGCTCGGCCCGGGTCCGTTGCGGGCGGACTCGGCGGCGGACCGCGGCGGTGGCCCCCGCGCCCCGGGGTCGAATGGCTCCGGAGGTGCAGCGTGGTCAGCGGGCCGGCGGCACTCCGGGTTGCCGCACGCCGTACAGCGCCATCGACTTGGCGTAGAAGTAGTACGGCAGCTTGAGCACGACGCTCTTCGACATCGCCTTCGCGAGCGCGCCACGCGCGCCCCCGGTGCCGCGCATGGCCATGAGGTCGAGCCGGTCGTGCGGCGTGAGCCCGACCTTCCGGAACGCCCCGCTCATGCCGCCGAACGTGAACCAGTTCACGGCCGGGAAGTCGGTGAAGTTCACCAGGTCGCGCCGGTGCTTCATGATCCACGCGAGGACGCGGCGCTGGATCGGGTCCGGCAACCACGAATAGAACGGGAAGTGGTTGACTTCCTGCTGCACCGGACAGGTGCGGTTCGTGGTGTACATCACGAAGATGCCGCCCGGACGCAGCACGCGCGCGGTCTCGCGCAACACGGCCTCCCACGCCGGCACGTGCTCGAGCAACGAGTTGTTGAACACCACGTCGAAGCTGGCGTCGGCGTAGGGCAGGCAGGTGGCGTCACCGCACGTCCAGCGTGCGGCCAGCCGGTCGCCGGCGGCGCGGCGCATGCGCTCGCGTCCGGCCAGCAGCAGGTCGCGGTCGAAGTCGATCCCCGCCACCCGGAACCCACGCTCGGCCCAGGCCAGCGTCTGGTGCCCCGAACCGCAGGCCAGGTCGAGCACGTCGAGCGGCGTCTGCGCGCGTGCGCCGAGCAGCGCGCCGATATAGCGCCACTCCGCGTCCAGCACCTCACGCCCGCTGGCATCCGTGCGCTCGGCCAGCGTCAGCTCGAGGAACTTGCGGTGGTATTCCGAGGCGCGCATGACCTCGGCCGGATTCGACTGCGACGGATCGCCCGAATGCGAGCCCGTGGGCTTCACTGGCCGCCCCGTTCGGCGGTCTTCCGGCGCTGCCAGTCGACGGTGTTGCGCAGGCCCGACTCCAGCGTGACGTTCGGCACCCAGCGCAGTGTGCGGCGGGTCTTCTCGATGTTCACCACGCGGCGCCGGATGTTGTCGATGTCGCGCCGGTTGGTGTGCTGCGGCTCGGCGTCGACGCCCACGATCTTTCCCAGCAGCGCCGCGAGTTCGTTCACGCGCGTCTCCACACCGGTCCCGACATTGAACACCTCGCCCGTGGCCCGGTCGCTCATGGCGGCCATGACCGTGGCTTCGACCGCATCGTCCACGTAGGTGAAGTCGCGCGTCTGGTTGCCATCGCCGTGGATGACCGGCGGCTGGCCGCCGAACAGGCTCTCGATGAACTTGGCCACCACGCCGCAGTACGGGTTCGCCGGATCCTGGCCGGGCCCGTACACGTTGGAGTAGCGCACCGCAGCGGACGGCACGCCGTAGCTCTCGAAGAACGCCATGCAGTAGTTCTCGCCGCCGAGCTTCGACACCGCATAGGGCGTGAGCAGCGACAGATGGTCGTCCTCGTTGATGGGCAGGTACTTGGGATTGCCGTACACCGACGTGGAGGACGTGTAGAGCACGCGCTTCACCTTGCCGTTCGTGGCGCGCGCGGCCATGAGGATGTTGAGCGTGCCGCCGATGTTCGTCTCGAAGTCCTCGCGCGGGTTGCGCGTCGAGACCACGATGTTGCGCGCGGCGGCGTGGAACACGACCTCGGCCCCGCCCACCATCTGGTCGACGAGCGCGGCGTCGCACACCGAGCCCTGCACGAACTCGAACCCGCTCGCCGGCAGGTTCTCGAGCCGGCCCGTGAACAGGTCATCGAGCACGGTGACCTTGGCGCCCTCGCGGAGCAGGCGACGGACGAGGTTGCTGCCCACGAATCCGGCGCCGCCGGTGACGAGGACGCGGGTGCCTTCGAGTGCGATCATGACCGGGTTCTCCGTGAGGACGATGGAGCGGGGATCCGGCGGGCGGGCCGCCGACGGTGGGGACTCAGTGCCGGAGGCCGAAACGCAGGAACACGAGCGGGCGCAGGATGCGCCAGCCGTCCTGCAACAGTCTCATCTTGGTGGTGCCGCGGCCATGATAGCGGACCGTGACCGGGACCTCGCGGACCCGATAGCGGCCGCGGATGACCTGGAACAACAGGTAGGGCTCGAGCTCGTAGCGGTCGAGCCAGCTCTGCGCGAGTTGCACCCGCGGGTCATCGAGCAGCGCCAGGCGGAACGCGCGCATGCCGTTCGTGCCGTCGGTGATCGGGAAGCCGCTCGCGAGCCGGAACAACAACGGGTAGAGCTGCGTCAGCCAGCGCCGCTCGGGCGGGATGCCCGGCGTGGCCCCGCCAGGCAGCCAGCGGCTGCCCTGCACCAGGTCGGCCTCGCCCTCGAACAGCGGCACCAGGATGCGCGGCAACTGATCGGGCTCGTGCTGGTCGTCCCCCGACAGGATCGCGGCGAACTCGATGCCGCGGCGCTTGGCCTCGAGCAGCCCGGTCCGGATGCCAGCCCCCACCCCCTGGTTGACCTCGTGGCGGATCACCACCTCGGCCCCGGCAGCGCGGGCTTCGCCCGCGGTGTCGTCGCCCGAGCAGTCGTCCACCACGATGACCGTGGCGGCGAAGCGGCGCGGCACCTTGCGGACGACATCACCGATCTTCCCGGTCTCGTTCCAGGCCGGGACGATGACGGCGACCCGGGCAGGATCGATGCGGCCGACGCGTTCGGGGCTGGGGTCGACCGGCTGTGCAGGGGGCGGAGTCATGAGCCGAAAAGGTTAGCACAGCAGCCGGGACGCGAGCCGCCCCCCCCGGAGGCGGCGGACGCGCAACCTGCACGGATCGCGCTCGCGCCCACACGGCGGGCACGTCC
>JBEBGT010000311.1:0-4712 GCA_040081365.1 Candidatus Eiseniibacteriota bacterium
AGCCCACCCCGCCCGAGCAGCCGTTCCACCACCTCGACACGTTATGGCTGCAGGTGGCCGGCACGTTCTGCAATCTGGCGTGCACGCACTGCTTCGTGACCTGCGGGCCGCACGAGGACCGCCACGCCATGATGACGCTCGCCGACGTGCGCGCGCGCTTCGCCGAGGCGCGCGCGCTGGGCGTGAACGAGGTCTACCTCACGGGCGGCGAGCCGTTCCTGAACCCCGAGCTCGAGGCCATCGTCGAACACCTGGTGCCGCACGTGCCGGTGACGATCCTCACCAATGGCACGCTGTTCACGCGCGCCCGCATCACGTGGCTCGCGCACTGCACCGCACGCGAGCGCCACTCGCTCGAACTGCGCGTGTCGCTCGACGGCCTGGACGCCGCGGCGCACGACGCGTTCCGCGGCCCGGGCGCGTGGCTGCGCACGCTCGATGGCCTGCGCGCGCTGGTGGCCGCGGGCTTGTTGCCGATCGTCACCGTGACGCAGCCCCAGCACGAGGACGCGCGCGCGTTCGCCGCGCGCTGCACCGCGGTGCTGCGCGCCGAGGGCGTGCCGCAGCCGCGCTTGAAGCTGCTGCCCATGTTCCGGCTCGGGCGCGAGGCCGTGCGGCGCGGCGACGAGGCCACAGCCGCTTCGCTGGCGCACCTGCCCGCCGCCGCGTTCGACGCGCACCGGCTGCAGTGCGGCAGTTGTCGCGCGGTCACGAGCCGCGGCGTGTACGTGTGCCCGCTTCTGGTGGACGAGCCCGGCGGCCGCATGGCGGATACGCTGGCCCAGAGCCTCCGCCCCTACCCGCTCGCGCACTCGGCGTGCGCCACGTGCTGGGCCACCGGCATGTCCTGCGCCAATCACGCATGAACGAGTCGCTGGTGGTGTTCGGCGGTGTGTACGCCAACCCGTACGCGCTCGACGTCGTGCTGCGCGACATCGCCGCGCGCCGTCCGGCCGCGGCGTGGTGCCTGGGCGACCTCGGCGGCTTCGGCCCCGCACCCGAGGATTGCGTGGCGCGCCTGCGCGCGAGCGGCGTGCCCACGGTGCAGGGCAACTACGATCACTCGATCGGGCACGGGCTCGCCGACTGTGCTTGCGGCTACACCGACCCCCTAGACGAGCACTTCGCGCAAGTGAGCTACGACTACACCGCGGCGCACGTGAGTGCCGAGTCGCGCGCCTGGCTGCGCGCGCTGCCGAGTGAAGCACGGCTCATGCTGGGCGGGCGGCGCGTGCTCTTGTGCCACGGCTCGCCGCGGCGGCCGAACGAGTTCCTGTGGGACAGCACCTGTTCGGACGACTTCCTGGTGTGGCTGTGCGACGCGTACGACACCGACGTGATCGTGTGCGCGCACACCGGGCTGCACTGGTCGCGCGCGCTGCCGGGCGGCCGGGGTGTGGTGAACTGTGGCGCCATCGGCCGCCCCGCGCACGACGGCCGTACGCACACGTGGTACGTGCGCCTCACGACCGAACGCGACGCGCTGACCGTGGAGTTCGTGCCCGTCGTGCACGACCACGAAGCCCTCGCGCACGCGATGACCTCGGCCGCGCTCCCGGCGGAGTTCATCGAGACCGTGCGCACGGGCTGGTGGACGACCTGCCTCGGCAACATGCCGGCCAAGGAGCGCCTGGCGGCCGTACCGCACGCGCATGGCGGCTGAGGCGGCGAGCCGTGAATCGAATGGGCGGCGTCCCGTGTGGGAACGCCGCCCTTTCGCATGTGCATCTCACCCGCCGTGCGGCGGGCTCACGACCGGACTACCGGAAGCGCTGCTTCAGCGAACCCCACGTGGTGCTCTTCACCGGCGTCGGGTTCACCGACTCCATGAACAGCACGCAGTCGTCGAAGTCGCGGTCCGAGTTGGCCGGGCCCGCATCCTCGAACGCCAACCACCAGTTACCGCTGTTGCCGCCCGTGGCCTTGAAGGCCAGCGCCTGGGCCGTGCCGCCGGGGCCGCCGGGGTTGCGCGCATCCTGCGTGTAGAACGTGCCGTTGGGGCCCTGGATGTAGAAGCCGAAGTCGTTGGCATCGGCGCCCAAGTACGTGGTCTGGCCCTGGATGATGGCGTTGTCATCGAACAGCGTGACGATGACGCGCGCCGGGGCGGTGCGGAACGACGCCGTGGCGAACCAGTTCGCCGTGGCCGCACCGGGGAACACCTGGTAGAGCGCCGGGATGCCGGCCGAGGCGTTGTACAGACCGACCGTGTTCGCCGCCGCCGTGGCGGACAACTCGAGCTGGACCGTGAACGTCGCGTTGGTGGACACCGTCGAGCCCCAGCGCTGGACGTTCTCCTGGTCGGTGAGCACGTTGATGGTCTCGCCGACACCGTTGAGATAGCCCTGCAGCGACGGGCCCGAGACGGCGACCTGCGGAATACGCAGTGCAGCATGCGCCGAGGATGCAGCGAGCAGCAGAGCGAGGAGCGTGGTAGCGGTACGCTTCATCGGGGGATCCTCCTGTGGGTGTTCATGTTCAACGCCGCATTGGCGCTGGAAATCGGAAGGGCGATGCTCCGAGCGAACTGGGAACACCGCCCTCCGTGGCTGCGCACACCGCCCAACCGGGCGTGCGCGGGTACTGCTAGCGGAACCGGCGCTTGAGCTGGCCCCACGACGTGTTGTTCACGGGCGTCGTGTTCACGGACTCCATGAGCAGCACGCAATCATCGTAGTCAAGATCGGAGCCGGCATTGACCGCCGTCTCCTCGAAGCACAGCCACCACGTGCCAGCATTGCCGCCGGTACCGGGGAACGCGAGCGCCTGCGCCGCGCTGCCGGGGTTGCGCGCATCCTGCGTGTAGAACGTGCCGCCGGGGCCCTGGATCGCGAAGCTGAACGCGCTCGGGTCGACTCCCGCGTAGGACTGCGAGCTGGTGAGGAGGCCGTTCTCGTCGAAGCGGTTCACGGCCAGGATGTTGCCGGGGAGGAACGTGGCGGTGGAGAACGCCTGCGCGATGGCCGGCCCCTGCAGCAGCAGGTAGAAACTCGGCACGGCCGCGCCGGAGTTGTACATGTCGATACTGTTGAGGGCCGCGTTGGCCGAGTTCTCGATCTGGATCGTGAACGCCGCGGTACCCGACGACGTGCGCGTCCAGGACTGCGTCGCGCTCTGGTCGGTGAGCACGTTGATCGACTCACCCACGCTGTTGAGATACGACTGCAGGGTGCCGCCCAGGACGGGGACCTGCGGGACGCGCAGCGCGGCAGTGGCGTTCGTCGTGAACGCGGCCGTCGCAAGTAGTGCGACCAGGAATGCGAGCATCATGGTAGCCACACGCTTCATGGTGTGATCTCCTCGCTGGATGGTGAGTAGCTGCCATCGGGGTTCGCAGCGACGACTTCCGAGGCGTGCACCGGTCGAGGGAGGTCCGAGGCTCGCCAACGCGTGCGAACCTAACATCGCACGCGCGCGGAAGCGACGGGAATTCGTCCTCACGAGTCGCCGCAAGTGCTTCTGGGTGCTGGAGTTGCGGGCCCTGTCCGCGCGCATTGACTGGTCGTCCACGCGACGCGTGGATCGCACGGGCACAAGCGATTGGCCCCGCCACTTCACGTAGCACTTCAACCGAAGTCGACGTCCGTGCGCGTGAGTGGTCGCGAGAACGCACTCCACCACAGGACCAGTTCAAGCGCTATTTCCGCGCTCCCGGACCATGCCACCACGTGCGCCCCACGAGCTCGTCGGGCAGGTGCTGCTGCTGCTTCGCCGCCTCGGGATCGTCGTGCGCGTAGGCGTAACCCGAGCCGTAACCCAGGTCCTTCATGAGCCCGGTGGGTGCGTTCAGGATCACCTTGGGCGGCGGCAGTGAGCCGCTCTGCTCGACTTCGGCGAGTACCGCACCGTAGGCCTTGTAGACGGCGTTGGACTTGGGCGCGAGCGCCAGGTGCACGACCACCTGCGCGAGCGCGAGCTCGCCCTCGGGCGAGCCCAGTTGGTGGTACGCGTTGAACGCCGACACCGCGAGATGCAGCGCCGAAGGGTCGGCCATGCCCACATCCTCGCTCGCGAAGCGCACGAGCCGGCGCGCGATGTAGAGCCGGTCCTCGCCCGCCGCGACCATGCGCGCGAACCAGTACAGGCTGGCGTCGGGATCGGAGTCGCGCAGGCTCTTGTGGAGCGCCGAGATCAGGTTGAAGTGCTCGTCACCCGCGCGGTCATAGCGCAGGTGGCGGCGCGCCAGCGCGCCACGCACGTCGTCGGCGGTGATCGGGCGGTTGCGCGCCTCGGCCGAGGCCGCGGCGATCTCGAGCGTGGTGAGCGCGCGGCGTGCATCGCCGTCGGCCGCGGCGGCCAGCAGGTCGAGCGCGTCGTCGCCCGCGGCCACGCGGCCCGCGAGCCCGCGCTCGTCCGACAGCGCCCGCCCGAGCAGCGCGCGGATCGCCGGCGGCCCGAGCTCGCGCAGCACCAGCACGCGCGCACGCGACAGCAGTGCGGAGTTCACCTCGAAGCTGGGGTTCTCGGTGGTCGCGCCGATGAACACGATGTCACCACGTTCGACGTGCGCCAGGAACGCGTCCTGTTGGGCTTTGTTGAAGCGGTGGATCTCGTCGACGAACAGGATCGTGGGCTGGCCCGTGCGGCGGCGGTGCTGCGCGGCCGCGGCCATGACTTCCTTCACTTCCTTCACGCCCGACAGCACCGCCGACATCTGCATGAACGGCACGTGCGCGGTGCGCGCCACGAGCCGCGCCAACGTGGTCTTGCCC
>JBEBGT010000312.1:0-4709 GCA_040081365.1 Candidatus Eiseniibacteriota bacterium
TTGCGCTCGAACACCACCGTGGGCTCCGGTGCGCCGACCACCAGCCCCCAGCGCTTGAGGTCGTACACGATATGGGTGCTCACCTGGCCCGCGGGACCTGCATGCACACGCACGTGCGCGTCGCCCACGACCACATGCACATCGGGCGTGCCCGTCACGCTCCAGGTCTGGTCCCAGGTCTTGGGGCGGGCGAGGGCCGGTGTGGCGGCCAGTACGACGGCGAGGCCCAGCAGGGCGGCGTGACGCATGGGGATCTCCTCACGGACGGTCATGGGAATCGCGGGCGGTGCTGGGGGGTACGCCGGGCGAGGGCGCCGGGTTGCAGGCGAGCCGCCCCGCCGAGGCGCTCAGGCCACGGCGGGGTGGCTCGCGACCGGTCAGGGCCGCGGTCCGAAGCGATTGCCGAAGAAGTCGCCCGGGTTCCACTTGGGAGCCTGGGGGGTGTCCGCCACGAGCCACGTGGCCCAGAACGCCATGGACGTGAAGCGGGCCCCGCTCGCCCAGTCGAACGGCTGGCTCAAATCGTCATTGGGGGAGTGGTAGTGGTCGGTGCGCCAGTGCGCGACCTCGGACAGGCCATCGGAGGTACCGTCGTTCGCGGACACGGGGAACACCGACGGAATGCCCTGCTTGATGAACGAGAACTGGTCGCTGCGCACGAACACGACCTCGGCCGGGATCGGGTCGGGCACCAGTTCGATGCCGGCCAGAGCCGCGGCGCGCTCCATGACGGGCCCCCACGAGCTGTGCTCGGCGCCGATCGCCACGCTCTTCGTGAGCGGACGCAGCAGCAGCACCATGTCCAGGTTCATGTCGCCCACCACATCGAGGCTCTCGGGCGCGTCGTGCTGCGCGAAGTAGTCCGAACCCTGAAGTCCCTTCTCCTCGCCGGTCACCGACAGGAAGATGAGCGAGCGCTTGGGCCGCACCTTGAGTGCCGCGAACGCGCGCGCGCATTCCAGCATCATGGCCGTGCCCGAGGCGTTGTCGTAGGCGCCATTGTTGACGCTGTCGCCGTTCACGGGCTCGCTGATGCCCAGGTGGTCCAGGTGGGCCGAGATCACCACGGCCTCGTTGCGCAGCCTGGGGTCTGAACCGCGCAGCACGCCGACCACGTTGGGGCTGCTGGTGCGCTGGTGCTGGGTGACGCGCACCGCCTTGAGCGACCACGGCAGCGCGAAGCTCTGCACCAGGCTCGACTCGGCATCGGCGGCCACCTGCACGTACGACTTGGGCGCGCCTTCGAACACCTTCTCCTCGGCCATGCGCGACAACGAGCCGGCCAGCTCGAGCGTCGCCTGCACGTTGCTGGGTGCACCGCCCGCGTCGGTCCAGCGGAACCCGGGCAGCTTGTTCTGCCGCATGTTCCGCTCCCACGGCGCGCGGGCCTCGTCGGCGGGCTTCTGGATCTGCAGCACGCCGATCGCGCCGTGCGCGGCGGCGAGTTGGTCCTTCACGATGCTGTTCGAATAGTAGGCGCGCTCGTTGTTGGGAAAGCGCGGCGGCGCGCCGCGGAACGCCACCAGCACCTTGCCGCGCACGTCGAGCCCCGCGAAGTCGTCGTAGCCCAGCTCGGGCGCGCTCACGCCGTAGCCCACGAACACGAGCCCGGTCTCGGTGGTCCACTTGGTGCGCAGGAAGTCCGGCGACAACAGCACGTCGCGACCGACCTCGAGCTTGATCGACTGGCCGTCGCGCCGCAGTTCGAACGAACACGCAGCGGGCTGCAGGTCGGCGCGCAGCAACGGCACGGGCTGCAGGTAGCCGCCCCGTCCGCCGGGCGTGAGCCCCAGGCCCTGCATCTGCTCGGCCACGTACTGCGCGGCCTTGTCGTAGCCGCGCGTGCCGGTGCCGCGGCCCTCGAGCGCGTCATCGGCCAGGAAGCGCACATGCGCTTCGAGCCGGGCGGGGGCCACGGCGTTCCCGGCGCTCATCACCGGTGCGGGCAACGGGGTGGCCTTGCTGACCGGCGCGGCGCCGACCCGTGAACCGAGCATGGCCATGGCGGCGAGTGCGAGCAGCGAGGCGGCGAGCGTGACGCGGTCGGCAAGCTGGCGCGGCGGAGGCTGCATCATGGTAGGACCTCGCGACGGGATGCGGGGTTGGGGCGCGTCGTTCCGGGGCACCTGCCGAGCAAGGTCCAGCGGCGGATGCCATTGTGGCGTGCGCACGGGGAGTTCTCCGACAGAACGTAGGAGGGCGGGGCGGAAGCGTCAACGGCGGGTTCGCTTGGGCTCCGTGGTCATGGGCGCTAACATGCGCGTCACGAACGCCGACCTCCCTTCCGCGCCCCCGCGCTTTCCCCAGGACCCATGGCCAACGAACTCATCCGCCGCATCCTGTGGGCCGACGACGAGATCGACCTGCTCAAGCCGCACATCCGGTTCCTCGAGCAGAAGGGCTACGTCGTCACGCCCGTGCCCAGCGGCGGCGAGGCGCTCGCCGCGCTCGAGCGCGAGCGCTACGACGTGTTGCTCATCGACGAGATGATGCCCGGCATGGGCGGGCTCGAGACGCTCGATGCGCTCAAGGCCAAGGATGTCTCGGTGCCGGTGATCCTCATCACCAAGAGTGAAGAAGAGACGCTCATGGAAGAGGCCATCGGCAAGCGCATCACGGATTACTTGATCAAACCCGTCAATCCGTCGCAGGTGTTCCTGGCGTGCAAGCGCGTGTTCGATTCCCAGAAGCTGCAGGACTCGCAGCGCGCCCGCGACTACGTGGGTGAGATGCAGCGCTGGCAGCAGCTCGACGTGCGCCGGCTGGACTGGCGCGGCTGGGTGGACCTGGCGGTGGACGTGGCGCGCTGGGACGTGGGGCTGGATGGCGCGCCGGAGGCCGGGCTGCAGGCGGCGCACAATGACTTCCGCCGCGGGCTCAACCCGGACTTCGCGCGTTTCATCGAGGAGCACTATCCGGTGTGGGTGCAGGGCGCCGCCAAGCGCGCCAAGGTCGACCGGCCGCTGCTGTCCACCGACGTCATCGAGCATGCCGTGGTGCCGCACTTGAAGGCCGGCAAGCGCGTGAACCTGATCGTCATCGACTGCATGCGGCTGGATCAGTGGTTCACGCTCGAACCGCTGCTCGAGGACTGGTTCGACGTCCAACGCGACTACTACTGTTCGATCCTGCCCACGGCCACGCCGTATTCGCGCAACGCGATCTTCTCGGGCCTGCTCCCTGCCCAGATGTGGAAGCAGCATCCGGACCTGTGGCAGGAGAGCACCGACGACGAGCGCACGCGAAACCGCTTCGAGCGTCAGTTCCTGGAACTGCAGTTGCAGCGGCTGGGCGTCACGCTCGACCGCGGGCTCAAGTACCTCAAGATCTACGACGTCGACGAGGCCATCGCGACGCGCCGGCAGATCAACTCGTTCTCGGGGCTGTCGCTGGTGGCCATGGTGTTCAACTTCATCGACATCCTGGCGCATGGTCGCAGCGAGAGCGAGATCCTGCAGGAGCTCGCCCCCGACGAGGCGGCGTTCCGCGCCGTGACCAAGGCGTGGTTCACGCACTCACCGCTGTACGAGATCCTGCAGGCGCTCTCGCAGCAGGATTGCGTCACCGTCATCACCACCGACCACGGCGCCGTACTCGGCAAGCGCTCGGCGCTCGTGCACGGCAATCGCGACACGTCGAGTAACCTGCGCTACAAGTACGGTGTGAACCTGAACACCGATCCCAAGCAGGCGATCATCGTGCGCAAGCCCATGGATTACCTGCTCCCCGATGACGGCATCAACAAGAACTATGTCATCGCGCGCGAGGACTTCTACTTCGTGTATCCCACCCGTTTTCACGAGTACGAACGCCAGTTCCGGGGCTCGTTCCAGCACGGTGGCGTGTCCGTGGAGGAGATGGTGCTGCCGATCGTGACGCTGCAGCCGAAGGTGCCACGAGCGTGAAGCGCGCGGACACGACCCACGGCCGGCCGTGCCAGCCCCGTGAACGGTGCCGGGCCGCCGGCCATCGCAGGCCACTGGCGCGTCGATAGTCATGGCCAGCGCGTGAGCTCATCGGCGATCAAGCGCAGTGCGTCGGTCGAGGGCACCGAGCGCCTGGGCGGCGCGTTCGCACCGGCCCTGCAGGTGGGCGACGTGGTCACGCTCTCCGGACCCCTGGGCGCGGGCAAGACGCGCTTCGTGTCGGGGCTCGTGCACGTGCTGAGCCCGGGCTCGCGCGTGCGCAGCCCATCGTTCACGCTGGTCAATGAAGTGCCGGGCCGCGTGCCCGTGTACCACATGGACTTGTACCGGCTCGATCACACGCGCGACATCGAGAGCCTCGGGCTCGAGGAGTATGCCGAGTTGGGAGCGCTGGTGGTGGAGTGGGGCGAGCGCCTGCCCGCCGCATGGCTCGAGGAGGCGCTGCGCGTGACGCTCACGCCGGCCGCCGTGCCCGCTGGCGACCTGACCGCACCCGAGCCCGAACGCATGATCCGGGCCGAGGCCGTACGGGGCCGCGGCCTCGAGCTGCTCGCGGCGTGGTGCGAACTGCCGGAGGTGTGGTGAAGGGTGCCCGCGCCGGCCGTGAGGCCCAGTCGTGAGCCACGACGCTCCGGGCCTGGCGCTCGAGACGGCCACGGAACATGTGAGTGTCGCAGTGCTCGGCGTGCGTGGCGCCGTGCCCGGCGGGCTCCGACCGCTGCGGCGCGGCCTGCACCAACATCACGATGGACCGGACCAACTGCGGCGCCTGCGGCAACGTGT
>JBEBGT010000313.1:0-4671 GCA_040081365.1 Candidatus Eiseniibacteriota bacterium
AACGGGGAGCACATCCAGCGGTTGGCACATGGGTACCTCGCGCTCGGACGCGATCCAACACCGGACTCCCGGATGCGGGCTGCCCAGTGACCAACGCACGATCGCGTGAGGCGTTCGCGGAGGGACACTCGCCACTTGCGCGGATGCGGAGGGGGGGCAGCAAGTGACGGCGGGGCGGCACTCGCACCCGGCTCAGGGCGGACACTGAGGAGGATCAGCCGGAGCGCCACGCGCTGAAGCTGGTGTGTGCCCGATGGACGCGGCGAGATGTGCACGCCGGCGACCGGAGGCTTTCGAGACCGCCCGATTCGGCCCCACCGGGACCTGAGGCCGAGGCTGCTTGAACCTACTTGGACTTCAAGCGACATGCGGTCGCCGGCGCTCCACACTGCCTCATCGGACAGAAGGAATGCGCTCGGCGCCGCGCGCTCCCCCCGCTCTGCCACCCGGCCGACCGGTTGCGTTGAACTCGCGCCGCTCAAGGAACGCCAGGTAGTCCGCAGCGCGAGCACCACACCGGTCACTACAGCAGATACCGCCAGATCCCAGAAGTACTCGTACCGGCGAACAAAGCCGTGCCGTTGGCGGTGAGGGAAGTGACGATCAGGCTAGTCGGCTGCGTCATGGCCGCCGTCCAGGTAAGGCCGCCATCTGTGGAGCGAGATACTCCGGCATCGGTCCCGGCCAGAAGCGTCGTGCCGCTCGCGGCGAGAGAGACGATGTCCAGGTTCGTCGGCTGCGTCGTGACCGCCGTCCAGGTGAGGCCGCCATCCGTAGAACGGAATACCCCGAAGCCTGGGGTCCCGGCCAACAGGGTGGTGCCGCTGGCGGTGAGGGCAGAACAGTACCCAGTGCCAGGGAGCCCGGAGGACACCCGTGACCACTGCGCCGGGGCAGCCGGCGGGCCAGTCACTGTGCCGCTCTTGCCGCAGCCCATCAGCCCTGCGATCAACAGCGGGATCAGATTCACCGCGAATCGCCTCATCCAGAGCTCCTTCCCATGGCCAAGTGGGACCTGCACGCATCGGGAGTGTTCGGTCGCTCGGCTGCACGAGAATCCTTCGCACGCTGTGCGAGATCCGGCCTCCCCGGGCGGCGGTCACCGCCCGGGGCCGTGGTGGCTCATCTCATGACGACCGCTTTCGCGGTGCGCACCTCGCTCCCGCGCCGCAGCCGGAGCCAGTAGATGCCCGGACCCAGGCGCTGCTCGGGGTCGAGCGTGACGGTGTGCGTGCCGCGGCCTGCGGAGCCAACGTTGTGGAGCAGCACGCGCCTGCCCCCCACGTCGAGCACTTCGAGGCTGGCGGCGCCGATGCCCGGAAGCGTGAACTCCACGTGCATGCCGGCGCGTGCGGGGTTCGGGTGCACGCCGCCCAGCCGCAGCGAGAGTGCGGGGCCATCGCCGAGGCCGAGGCTCGGCGACGTCACGAACGTCTGCGCGTCCGGTCCCGTGCTGCCGATGGGCGAGGATTCCAGGTTGCCAGCGGAGTCACGGGCAGTGCTGAAGAACTCGTAGAAGTGTCCCTGCTCGGCGGGGAACGCCGCCGCCGTGGCGCGCGTGCTCGTGAGCCACGCCTGGAAGGGCTGGCCGTCGCGCGACACATAAACCGTGTAGTCGCGGACGTCGGCGATTCCTGCGCCGGCCTGCCAGTGCACGGTGAAGCTGGCGGAGTCCTGCGCCGGGGCGAGCGCGCTCACGCGGCTCGTGGGCACGCCACCGTCGAGCACGTTGCTCCACACCGGCGTGAGGATGGCGGGGTTG
This sequence comes from Candidatus Eiseniibacteriota bacterium, assembly GCA_040081365.1. Taxonomy (GTDB): domain Bacteria; phylum Eisenbacteria; class RBG-16-71-46; order RBG-16-71-46; family RBG-16-71-46; genus JAIOPA01. Next base: position 1,763 of record JBEBGT010000313.1, read on the forward strand.
GCATCGAACGTGATCGAAGCCTGGTTCGTGAGCAGCGTGCCATCGGCGAGCCCGGCGCGCGGCATGACCACGTAGGACACACTCCCCTCGCCCTCAGGCGGCGCGGTATTGGGCGGCAGGAACCCGAGCAGCGAGGACGCCGGCAGCGGCGTGAGCGTGGCGGGGTCCAGCGCCTGGAACCGCCAGTCGAGCACCGCGGTGGGCCGATCGAGACTCGCCTCCACTCGAACGATCACCGGCTTCCCCGGCCGAAGGTCGAGCGTGGCGCTGTACTGCTGCGCGCCCGGCGGCGGCGAGAGCAGGTGGGTGCCGATCGTGAGGTCGCCCAAGCTGAGGCTCGCGAGGTCGAAGCGTGTGGAGTCGAGCGCGTTCTGCACATGCACGACCTGTGCATCGGCGGTAGCGGTGGCGAGATTCTCGAACCGGATCTGATAGGGCAGCGGCTGGCCCAGAGCCACCTGCCCCACCGGACCGATCAGGTCGTTGGGGTCGAGGGCGCCACCGAAGTAGATCGGGGAGTGCACGGTGTGGATCGGGGCCAGCCCGGGCGAACAAGCGACCGCCGGTGGCTCGGCCGAAACGGCCGCGGCGAGCACATCGAGCACTTGTTGTGCATAGCCGGTCGCGGACGCCAAGCTCGATTGCCCTTCGCAACGCCATGCTTCCTGTGCCCAATAGGCGGTGCCGTTGTAGGAGTTCCCGGTCGGAGGCGCGAGACCCGTGGAGATCATGTTGTTGGCGAGGCACGGCATGCTGAGGGCGATGCCGGCCGCACTCGCACAGCCCTGGATCGCGTTTGGCTGCGATACCCAGGGACGCGTGATCGCGCCCACGATCTCATAGTCACCGTTGAGGCTCGCCCCCGGCGTGACGGCCAAGTAGCACGGTGTGGTGAAGCCGTTATACATGCGGGGGAAGTCGATGCTCACGTAACGGCTCGCCCCCCCTTCTCGGACCAGTGGGACCTGGCTCCACGCGGGCTCACCGGACAGCGCCTGCGGCGCCGTGGCATGAAGCGCCGATAACGGAAGGACCTGGAGGTCCGCGGGCAGCCCCAGCAGCCACAGCGGGACGTCCGGGGCATTCACATTCCCGCGATTGATGACCATGAACCCGATCGCGGTCCTGATCCCCGTGCGGACCTCCGTCGGGACGAACGTGCGGAGCTCCAACTGAGGCGCCACCAGGCCCTCGACCTGGAATGCGCCCTGCAGGGTGTAGCTTTGTCCATCGGGGGTGGTGACGATCGCGCTGCGCGGGCCCGTAGGTGCGCTGGTGAGATCGAATGTCGCGGAGTATCCCGTCTCGGAGCGTGGCTCGGGAGCGAGCGTGGCCACGATGTCGGCATCCCCGATGCGGCGCAGCCGGAGATCGGTGCCCGGCGGCCACGCGAGACCTCGCGGCCAGGTGAGCAGCGTGCCGCCGGTGCCGCCCTGCGCCGGGTAGAGCGATGAGATCACCGGCTGCTGTGCGATGCGAGCAAGGTTTGCGCGTGCGCGGTTCGCGGCGCCCGTGAATCCGCCCGAGAGCAGGATCGAACTCCCCGCGGTGTCGATCCGGGCCGGCAGGGCCTCGCAGCCCGGATTCCAGTCGAGCACCTGACTCGTCGTCGCCAGCCTCAGAGCGGCGAGGTTCTTCCGTGATTGGCCGCCAACGGCTGAGAAGAGTCCGGCCACGTAGAGCACGCTGTGGAATGACTCGCCGCCGTTCGACGTGGTGCGCTGGGACAAGTAGCGCAGCGCCGTCACGAGCGGGAGTGCGGTGCCCACCGGTGCGGGTGCGGGATTCCATGGCGTGACCCCGCCCCCGAGAGTCAGCTCCGCGAGCCCCGCTCGGGGGACGCTCTGGACGCTCGTGAAGTTGCCGCCGAGGATGATGCTCGTGCCCGTGTACGCCAAGGCCCGCACGGTCCCGGGGGCGGAGAGGCCGGCCTGGAACGGGGTCGCCTGTCCGTTCGACCAGTTTAGGGCCGCGACACCGGACCGGGGGTTACCGCCGATGATGGTGAAGCTCCCTGCCACGAAGATCTCGGTCCCACCGGCTTCGAGCACGTGCACCGCACCGTTCGGCGCGGGGTCGAATGCCGTGGGCACGCCCGTGACGGCATTCACCGCGGCGAGTTGGAGCCGGATCGATGGCGTCGTGTTGAGCCCGATGGCGGTGAAGCTGCCCCCGACGTAGAGATCACTCCCGTGGAGGACCATACTGCGGACCACCGCGAGTGGATCGAGCCCGGGATGCCAGCCGGTCGCGGCGCCGGAGGCCAGGTCCAATGCGGCGAGCGCGCGCCGTGGCTGCCCGGCGATGTGGTCGAACGCACCACCCACGAACAGGGTGGCGCCGCTGGCGAGCAGCGACTGCACCTGCCCATCCGCGTCCGGCGCCCAGGCCGTGGGCTCACCAGTGGCGTCGTCGATCGCGGCGAGCCGCTGGCGCGGAACCGCTCCCAGCAGCGTGAAGTACCCTCCCGCGAAGACTCCCCCGCCGCTGACCGCGACCGCAGTCACGCTCTGGTCGGCGTCGGCACGCCAGCTCGTGGCCGCGCCGGTCACGGGATCGAGTGCGGCGAGGTGGCTACGCGGCTGTCCGCCCATGTCGGTGAAGAAGCCGCCGACGTAGACGGCCGAGGAGCCCACCGCGATGCTGGAGATACCGCCGCTGCTGCCGGACGCCCATGGGTTCCAGGCGGTGGGCGTTCCCGCCGCCACGCTGATCGCGCCGAGGTGGTTGCGTGCCAGACCGCCCAAGACGGTGAAGGAGCCACCCGCATACACGGTTCCGGACGACACCTCGAGCGCACCAACTTCGCCATTGGCGCCGGGGTTCCAACTGGTGGCGAGTCCGGTGGCAGCGTCCAGTTGCGCGATCCGGTTGCGAGACTGCCCACCGATGCTCGTGAACGTGCCACC
>JBEBGT010000314.1:0-4658 GCA_040081365.1 Candidatus Eiseniibacteriota bacterium
CCGGTGCTCTGCTCACGCGCGCGCGCGGCCCACTCGGGCCCTGCGTACAGGCGGGCCGCCGGTGTTCGGCACCCGGGCGCGAGGCTCGCGAAGCGCGCGGGCCGCGCCGCTCCCACACGAGATCCACACTTCCCGCATCCCATCCCGCGGGTCCGTGTCGACGGAGGAGTGCACAAGGATGTCCGACCGCTTCCGCCCGACCTGCCGGCTCGCGCTCGCGCTGCTCGTGTCGCTCGGCGTGCTCGCGCCCCGCGCGCACGCGCAGGTGGCCGAGACGAGCATCACGCTGCACTGGACCGCGCCCGGTGACGACAGTCTCACCGGCCGTGCGACGCGCTACGACCTGCGCTGGGCACTGGCGCCCATCAACACCGCGCAGGCGTTCAACGCCGCCACGCCGGTGAGCGGCCTGGCGTTGCCGCAGGATGCGGGTGCCGCCGAAGCCACACTCGTGGGCGGGCTCACGCCCGAGACCACGTACTGGTTCGCGCTGCGCACTTACGACGAAGCGGGCAACGTCTCGATCCTCTCGAACGCCGCGAGTGCCACCACGCTGGCCTCGACCGACGTGCTGCGCCCCGCGCCCGTGCCGTTGAGCGTGGCGGGCACCACCACGAGCTCCGTGACGCTGGCGTGGACCGATTCGGGCGACGACAGCCTGAGCGGCAACGCGAGTGCCACCGAGTTGCGCTGGTTCACCGCACCGATCACCGAGAACAACTGGGCGCAGGCCACGGTCATCTTCGGCGTGCCCACGCCGGGCGCACCCGGCACCGCGCACACGTTGCCCGTGAACGGACTCGATCGCACGCGCGACCTGTGGTTCGCCGCACGCGCGCGCGACGACGTGAACCGCACATCGGCCGTGAGCGCGCCGCTGCAGGTGCCGCACCTGCTCGACACCGCACCGCCGGCGGCTCCCTCGGGTCTGTCCGCGGCGGCCGTGCCGAGCAGCGGCGTGCGCGTGCAGTGGGCCGCCAACGCCGAGGCCGACCTGGCCGGCTACCACGTGTACCGCGCGCCGAGTGCGAGCGCGGTGTACACGCGCGTCAACGCCGCGCTGGTGCCCAGCAACCAGTACATCGACGCCAGCGCGCCCGACAGCGTGTCGCTGTGGTACGCGGTGAGCGCGGTGGACGCCACCGGCAACGAGAGCGCGCGCAGCGCGGCGTTCCGAGTGTTCCTGCACGGTGGCGACATCGCGGCTTGGAACGTGGCCGCGCCGTACCCCAACCCGAGCCCGGCCGGCAGCAGCGTGACGCTACCTTTGGACGTGCCGGCGGCGGGCCCGTACGACGCCACGATCGAGATCCAGGATGCCGCCGGGCAGCACGTGCGCACGTTGCGCGTGAGCGGTGCGACCCCGGGGCCGCTCGCGTTGACCTGGGACGGACGCAACGACGCCGGGCGCGCGACCGCACCGGGCCTGTACCGCGTGTGGCTGCGGGCGGGTGACCGCCACGTGATGACGCGCATCGTGAGGGTCCCGTGAGCGCGGCGCGCGGTATCCGCACGCTGGTGTGCGCGGTCGTGCTGACGTCGGCCGCGCATGACGCGCAGGCGGCGGGTACGGCGGCCGGCAGCTTCTTGAGCGTGGGCGCCGGGGCGTCGGTGCTGTCGATGTCGGGCGCGACGCTGGCCAGCGGCCGCGATTTGGCCGCGTCATCATGGAACGTGGCGTCGCTGGCGCGCGTCGATGCGCTCGAGTTCGCGTTGTCGCACTCGCCGCTGCCCGGTGGGGCCATGCAGGACTGGCTCGCCGCGGGCGGCCGCGTGGGTGCGGGGCAGACGCGCTGGTCGGTGACCGCGCTGTTCCATCAGGAAGGCAACATCGAGGGCCGCGATGCCACGAACCAGTCCACCGGTTCGGTGTCCGTGAGCGACCTCGCACTGGCTGCTCGTTTCGCGCGCCCGATGGGTGCTTACCTGAGCGCGGGCGCCGGCGCCGAATGGGTGCACGAAGCGCTGGCCGGCAGCAGCGGTTCGGGCCTGGCGTTCGACGCCGGCGTGCGCGCCGACATGGGCGCGTTCGGCGTGGCGCTGGCCGCGCGGCACCTGGGCGGCGGCATGAACTACGGCGGCGTGCGCTACGACCTGCCGGGCGTGATCGCCGCCGGCGTGTCGTGGACCGACGCCGTGCACGGACTGCGGTTGAACGCCGACCTGGAGTCGCCCACTCATTACTACAGGGGCGTGCGCGTGGGTGGTGAGTGGCTGCTGCGCGACTGGATGGCGCTGCGCACAGGCTACCGCCGCGTGATCGACGAGCCCGCCACCGAGCAGTTGTCGGGCGCGACATTCGGGCTTGGCACCGGCGTGGGCAACATGTGGATGGACTACGCCTACGCGCCGAGCGGTGGTGAGGGCTCGGGCCAGCACCGCCTGGGGCTCACGTTCCGGCCGGGCCACAACAATGCAGACATGCCGGGCGGCGAATCGCGGCGCGTGACGCAGCCGGAGCCGGCCCCGCGTGCGCCCAAGCCGGCGCGCGTGCAGGCCGTGGTCGCGCCGCGCGTGAGTGAGCCCGCGAAGGTCGAGACGCCGAAGGTGGAGCAGCCCAAGGTCGAGCAGCTGAAGCCCGAGCTGCCCAAGGTCGAGCCGCCGAAGCCCGAGCCCGTGCCGCCCGTGACGCCCGCGCCGGTGAAGGCGGATGTCGCCAAGCCCGAGGCTGCGAAGCCCCAGCTCGTGCAGCCGCAGCCCGAGGCCGCGAAGCCCGCACCGGTGGCCGCCGCGCCCACGACGCCCGCGGTGGCCGAAGTGAAGCCCCCGCCGGCATCGCTGGTCGCTCCGATCATCATCCGGCCGTCGACCGTGGTGGTCGCCGCGGGTGAGACGCTCGCCACGCTCGCCAAGCGCTGGGACACCACGGTGCCGGCACTCATGATGGCGAACGACCTCGTGCGCGAGCAGGTCACGCCGGGCACGCGCTTGAAGCTGCCGCCCGCGCGCAAGCGATGACGGCCGAGGCGGCGGTCTAGACGCGCGCCGCCAATGCCGCGCCCAGTGCGGCGGCCGCGAGGCCGCCCAGCACCGAGCCGCCCGCGTAGCCCGCGGCGGCCAGGGCGTGGCCGTCGCGCAGCAGCACCAGCGTCTCCCAGCTGAACGCCGAGAACGTGGTGAAGCCGCCGAGCACGCCCGTCACCAGGAACAGCCGCGCGGGTGGCGGCACCGAGCCGCGCTCGAACGCCAGCGTGAGCAGAAAGCCGATCGCGCACGAGCCCACCAGGTTCACCGCCAGCGTGCCCCACGGGAACGCCGCGTCTCGCGACAGCCGCGCCATCGCCGCGGTCGCACTCCAGCGCAGCACGCTGCCGAGCGCGCCACCGGCGGCGACCAGCAGCAGTTCCCTCACAGCGGGAACGCGCCCTCGAACTTGGTGCCGAGCCCGGTGGCCAGCGCGTGCTGGCACTGTTCCTTCAAGTGCGCGGGCATCTCGGCGTACACGTCGGTGAAGATGGTCTCGATCGCCGGCGGCGGCAGTGCCTCGGCCTCGGTGATGGCCTGCGAGATCTCGGCGGTGAGCTCGGCGGTCCACTGCTCGATGTCGGCGTCGGTGAGCAGGCCCTTGCCGCGCAGCCACGTGCCGTAGCGCGCCACGGGGTCCTTCTTCTCCCACGTCTTCACCAACTCGGCGTCGCGATAGCGCGTGGGATCGTCGCTCGACGAGTGCCCGCCCATGCGGAACGTCACCGACTCGATGAACGTGGGCCCGCCGCCCGAACGCGCGCGTGCCACGGCTTCCTGCTGTGCGGCGATCACAGCCAAGAGGTCGTTGCCGTCCACACGAATACCCGGCATGCCGTACGCCACCGCCTTGATCGCGATGCTGCTCGACACCGTCTGCGCCGAGAGCGGCACCGAGATGGCCCACTGGTTGTTCTGGCAGAAGAACACGGCCGGCACCTGCCACACGGCCGCGAAGTTCATGGCAGCATGGAAGTCGGGAATCGACGTGCCACCATCGCCGATGTAGCCCACGCACACGGTGTCGTGCTTCAACAGCTTGGCCGCGTACGCCGCACCCATGCAGTGGGGGAGCTGCGTGCCGATCACACTGGACCACGCCACCGAGTTCACCTTGCGGTCGCTGAAGTGCATGGGCATCTGCCGGCCCAGGAGCACGTCACCGGAGTTGCCGATCAACTGGCAGATGAGTTCCTTGACCGTGGTGCCGCGCCACAGGCACACGCCGGTCTCGCGCAACGCATGAAAGATCCAGTCGCCCTTGGCCAACGGGTAGGCACTGCCGGTGACCGAGGCCTCCTGGCCCGTGGCCATGCCGTAGAAGCCGATGCGGCCCTGACGCTGCAGCGACAGCATGCGGGCATCGAACACGCGCATCTTCAACATGTGCCGGTAGAGCGCGCGCAGATCGGCATCGGGCAGCTGGGGCGGCGCGGCGATCTCGTTGCCGTCGTCGTCGAGCACGCGGCGCAGCGTCTCGTTCACCAGTGGCGCGCTCATGACAGGTCCCCTTCGTTCAACCATGCCGACGGCGTCTGCAGCCGTTCGATGAGCGCGTACAGGAAGTCGGCGCCCACGGCGCCATCGACCACGCGGTGGTCCAACGATAGCGACAGGTTGCCCAGGTCGCGTGCCACGATCTGGCCGTGCACCACGGCGGGCTTCTTGGTGACCGAGTGCACGCCCAATATGGC
>JBEBGT010000315.1:0-4656 GCA_040081365.1 Candidatus Eiseniibacteriota bacterium
AACGCCCGGTGCCGTGCATCCACACACGTCTCGCTGCGTGCAATGCAGCAACGCAAGGCGTGGGCCAACGTGGCACGCCGAGCCGCGGCACATGCGCTCGATGCGCGACGATGTTCTCCCGGCCTACCCGAACCGGTCCGGAAGCCACCGTTGGGCGCAGGACCGCTCGTGAAGTTCACGGTCCCGACGCGCCGACTGCGCGAAAACACGCGGGAACCCGGTCTCACTGATGTACCATCCCCGTCTGCCATCCGCTGCGGTCTTCGACCCGACTTCCGGGGAGTGGGCCGCTCTCTCCCGTGACTGCCCCAAGGGGTTCCGCATGCGCCGCCTGTCCTTGTCGATGTGTTCGCTCCTCCTGGTGGCCGCCATGGTCCAGGCCGCGCCGAGCACCGACTCCCCGCGCGAGGCGCGGACCAGTGTTCCCACCACTGCGCCCGTGGTGGCTCCGACGACCACCGAGCTCAAGGCGCTCGCGACCGCCCGCGCCGACCGCAAGGCGATGCAAGCCGAGCTCAAGCAGAACGCCGAGCGCGCCAAGGCCGCGGTCGCCGACCTCGAAGCGCGCCATGCCGCCACGTCGGACGCGGCCACGCGCGCGCTCATCCAGCGCCACATCGAGGCCGCCAAGCGCGAAGCCGATGTCGAGTTCTTCCGCATCCAGCTGCGCCACGCCCAGGCCATGGGTCGCGCGGCGGACGTGAGTGCGCTGCAGGGTGTGATCGATGCGCGGCTTCGGCAACCGGCACCGGCGCTGGCGCCGCTGCCGCCGGTCGAGCGCAAGAGCGCTCCGGCGCTATCCGTGCAGGCGAAGAAGGAGAGTGGCAAGTGAGCGCGCCGCGCGCGGCGCTGTCGCTCGTTCGTCTCATGCCCGTGCTCGCGCTCGTGGGCGTGAGCGCGGGGCCCGCATCGGCGCTCCCGGACCTGCGGGCCGGCACCCCCAGCGGGTGGTCCGGCCCCCTGGTCTTGCGCGGCACGGCGGATGCCACGCCCTTCAGCGCACTCGATTCCCCCGTGCTCGCGGGCGCCGTCAACTGTTTCATCAGCAGCGCGGTCCAGAATGCTGGAACCACTGCGACCACGGTGGACGCCTCCGTCGATCTCCGGGTGGATGGAGTCGGCCAGATCTTCTCGACGACGGATCTCGTACCGCCCGGCTTCTTCTCGGTCGCGACGAACGACGTCCTCAACATCCCGGGGGGACTCCACACCATCGGTGAGGCGATGGACGTCACGAACCTCGTGGCCGAGTCCGACGAGACCAACAACGAGTTCGCCCGGCAGATCTCGTTCACTCCGCTGGACATCCCGGTGGAAGGCCTCACCACGCGCGCGGCTCCACCGGATCGCTTCGGTGGCACCGCCGGCGTCGTCGGCCCGGCGTTCCTCAATCAAGACGCCGTGCGCACACCGCCCGCGGCGCAGCCGTGGCGCACGATCGCATTGCGGCCGCCCGTGGGGGAGGACTACGACCTGGCGTTGTACGACGCCTCGACCGGCATCACCAACGGGTTCCGTACGCCCCTCAAACAGTCCACGTTCGGCACGGGTGCCACGGACTTCATCATCAACAATGTCAGCGTCGGCGGTGCGTACGACGCAGGCGTGATCAACTTCTCCGGGACGCTCGGCAACTACAGCATCGAGCATCGCGGTTCCGCGGGCATCGTGAACACCGGGCAGACGCTCGCCGGTGCCACGCTCGCGGTGAGCCAGATGTTCAAGCTCTACGAGTACACGTACGTCCCGGACGTCAACGTGCCGCGCGTGCTCATCGAGGTCACGGGCACGCCCGGCCAGGTGCTGCACGTGGCGTACTACAATCAGAGCACCACGATCGCCTCACGCTCCGAGGCGCTTGCGGATGCGCAGTCCGACGCGTCGGGCCGCGCCTACCTCGACTTCCCGGTCGCCACCACCGGCGGGGTGCGCCACGATGCGATCGTGGTCTACCGCGACCAGACCGATGGCGGCACCGACGCCACCACATTCACGCTGAGCATCCGCCAGACGCCGGCCGACCTCAGCAACGCCCAGCTGCCCGGGCTCACCGAACCGGTGAACGCCTCCACGGGCGCCGCCAGCTGGACCGTGAACCCCACCACACTCAACGGCAACGCGAGCGGCTCGACCATGGCGTTCTACTACAAGAACGTGGGCACCCAGAGCAGCGGCACGTTCCAGCTCGACACGCGACTCGACGGCGTGAGCCTGCTGCAGTTCGGTGCGAGCTCGCTCGCACCGGGCATCGGCTCGCAACAGGCCGTGGGCCCGCTCACCGTGCGCGGGGGTCGGCACACGCTCTCGTACCTGGCCGATGCCACCAACACGGTCGACGAGGTGCTCGAGACCAACAACGCCTACGGCCGCCAGTTCGTGTGGACGCCGCTGCAGCTGGCGGGCGACACGCCGCTCACACGCGCCATGCCCCCGGACCCACAGGGCGGCTGGAGCGAGATCCCGAACAGCGTGACCAAATACAACAACTGCGATGGCCTGCGCAGCCCCGCGTTCCCGGATGGATTCCTGCATTCCGTCGCGACCGCCGTGACCCCCGGCGCCGGTTCCGACGTGGACCTCGACCTGTTCGCGCTCAGCACGGGGGCGCTCGACGGATTCGCCACTCCGCGTGCGACTTCGGCGCTGGGGGTCGGCCTCACCGACCTGGTTTATGCGGCCGACCACAACGGGCAGCCGGTCTACGACATCGGCGTGCGCCGCTTCAGCGGCGCCAATGTCCCGTACACCATAGAAACGGTGTTCTCCACCGAGATCGGCTTCGCGACGGGCCTGCCGACCGGGCACTCCACGATCCTCGCCGGCCACATCGTGAAGGCGTTCCGGATCGCGGTGTTGGGTCCGTCGCTGCCGTTCGCCGTGGCGCTCGACAATCTCTCCGGCGGCGCCGACCTCGCACTGGGTGTGTTCGCCGCCGACGTGGCGCCCAACGAAGTGGGCTCGATCGGCACGGCGCTGCCGGGCGGTCTCGCGGACGCGAACGGGCCCGGCAAGAGCGAGGTGGCACTGGTCACGGCGCCGGCGCCGTTCAGCAGCTACGCGATCATCGTGTGGAAGCACGGCAGTGCCGACCTCTCCAAGCCAGCCGAGTTCGAACTGCGCATCAACCCGCCGAACCTCGACGTCGCCCCGACGACCCCGCACGTGGTGTCGTTCGCGCTCGCGGGCGGTAACCCGCTGCGCAGCTCCACGCGCATGCAGTTCGACCTGCCGCAGGCGGCCACGGTCGCGCTCGACGTGCTCGACCTGCAGGGCCGGCGCGTGCGCACGCTGGCCGTTGGCACGCACTCGGCCGGCAGTCACACGCTGGCGTGGGACGGCCGCGACGAGCAGGGGAGTGCCGTGGCCAATGGAGCGTACTTCGTGCGCTTCACGAGCGGCGCGTTCCAGCGCGTGAGCAAGCTGGCGGTGCTGCGGTAGCTTGGCGCGCGACTCCCGGGTCTGCGGGGTCCCGAGGAGTCGCCACTCGCAGCGGTGTCCGGTTATGCTCGCCTCATGACCACGCTCCCGCCGCCACCCGCGCCCGGGCTCACCGTGCTCGAGCTCACGCCCGCGCACGAAGCGCTGCTCCAGCGCTTCCTCTCGGCCAACCCGCGCTACTATCACGACTACTATGGTGAGCCGCCGCGGCCCGACGAGGCGCATCACGAGTTGCACGAGCCACTGCCGGACGGCTGGGCGTTCACGAAGCGCTGGTTTCTCGGCTACGCCGACGCCTCAGGCGAACTCGCGGCGTTCGCCAACCTGGTCTCGGACCTGATCGCGCCGCGCGTGTGGCACATCGGGTTCCTCGTGCTCGCCGCCGAGCGCGAGGGCACCGGGCTCGGCCGCGCGCTCTACACCGGGCTCGAACGCTGGATGAGCGAGCAGGGGGCCGAGTGGCTGCGGCTGGGTGTGGTGGCCGGCAACACACGGGCTGAACGGTTCTGGGCCGCCAATGGATACCTCGAGACACGCATCCGCGAGAACACGCCGTATCGCAGCCGCACGCAGACCATGCGCGTGCTCTACAAACCGCTCGTGGGCGGCACGCTCGAGCAGTACCGGGTGCTGATCGCCCGCGACCGGCCGGGCGCCTGAACTCCGGGAGCCGTCGCCGAACTTTGTAGTTCCTGCGCGTCCTTTGAAGTAGACGCGGCCGGGCCGCGCTTCAAACCCGCGGTCAGCTCCTCCGATCGGTCCGCACAGCCGGGTAGGGCACGCCGGGGGACGCCTGGGCGCAGTGGGCCCGGGGGGGGCCGGCGTGGCACGAAACTCGCGTGACTCTCCCGTGCGCAGCCGTCCCGCGCGTCCCGGAGGTCACCCCGATGCCCGACACCCACGATCCCTTCACCCGCACGCTCAAGGGTGACAGTTGCCGCACCGCCCGGCAGCGGATCGAGGCCTCACTCCGCCGCGAGGGGTTCGGTGTGCTGGGCTCCATCGATGTCCAAGCGATGTTCCGCTCCAAGCTCGATGTCGAGAGCCCCGGCTACACCATTCTCGAGGCCTGCGACCCCGCGCTCGTGTTCCGGGCCATGGCGCATTCGCCGGCGGCCGGACTGGTCATGCCATGCCACGTCGTGGTGCGCGACGACGGCGAGGGCGGGTCGGTGGTCTCGCTGCTCGACCCCGATCGCATGGCACGCACGCTCCCCA
>JBEBGT010000316.1:0-4650 GCA_040081365.1 Candidatus Eiseniibacteriota bacterium
GTGCCGCACACGCCGGCGGTGCGGCACGGATCTGCACATCTGGAGCTGGGACCGCTGGTCGCAGGGCCGCATCAAGCCACCGGTCACACTCGGGCACGAGTTCGTGGGCGAGATCATCGCGCTCGGTGCCAACGTCACGAACCTGGCGCTGGGTGAGAAGGTGTCGTGCGAGAGCCACATCGTGTGCCAGACCTGCATCGCCTGCCGCACCGGCAACGGCCACGTGTGCGAGAACACTCGCATCCTGGGTGTCGATGTGAACGGTGGCTTCGCCGAGTTCGTGGCGGTGCCGGCGGTGAATTGCTGGCGCATCCCCGCGGGCATCCCGCTCGAGGTCGCGGCGGTCATGGAGCCGTGCGGGAATGCCGTGCACACCGCGTTCGCCGGGCCGCTGTCGGGCTCGAGCATCCTCGTCACCGGCTGCGGACCGATCGGGCTGTTCGCGATCGGCGTGGCGCGCGCCGCCGGCGCCGGGCAGGTGTTCGCCTCGGATGTCTCGCCCTACCGGCTCGAGCTCGCGCGCGCCATGAAGGCCGACGCCACGATCGACGTGCGCAACGAGAACCTGGTCGATCGCGTGAAGGAACTGACCGGCGGCCGCATGCTCGACGGCGTGCTGGAGATGAGCGGCAATCCCACCGCGGTGCGCGACTCGCTCGCCGCGCTGCGCATGGGCGGCCGCATGAGCATGCTCGGTCTGCCCACCGAGCCGTTCGAGCTCGACTGGAACCGGCTCGTGATCTTCAAGGGCATCACACTGCACGGCATCATCGGCCGGCGCATGTACGACACCTGGTTCCAGATGGACCAGCTGCTCGGCTCCGGCCGCCTCGACCTGAAGCCCGCGATCACGCACGTCATGCCCATGGAGAAGTTCGACGATGCCATCGCGCTCCTGCGCGACGGCAAGGCGGGCAAGGTCGTGCTCGTGCCGTGGGGCCAGTCGGCGTAACACCGGGAGACGACCATGTTCGATGCCATGAAGCCGGTGCTGGAAGCCGAGCTCGCGAAGATCCGCGACGCCGGGCTGTGGAAGAGCGAGCGCGTCATCACCTCGCCGCAGGGCCCCGAGGTCACGCTCGAGGACGGGCGCCGGGTGCTCGTGTTCTGCGCGAACAATTACCTGGGCCTCTCGAGCCACCCGAGCGTCATCGCGGCCGCCCACGCGGCGCTCGATTCGCACGGCTTCGGCATGTCGAGCGTGCGCTTCATCTGTGGCACGCAGGATATCCATCGCACCCTCGAGCAGAAGATCGCCGAATTCGTGGGTGCCGAGGACGCCATCCTGTACGCGGCGTGCTTCGACGCCAACGGCGGTGTGTTCGAGCCGTTGCTGGGGGAGGCCGACGCCATCATCTCGGACGAGTTGAATCACGCCTCGATCATCGACGGCATCCGGCTGTGCAAGGCCAAGCGCTGGCGCTACAAGAACAACGACATGGCCGACCTCGCGCGCTGCCTGCGCGAGGCCGACGAGGCGGGCTGTCCGCAGAAGCTGGTGGTCACCGACGGCGTGTTCAGCATGGACGGCAGCATCGCCGACCTGAAGGGCGTGGTCGAGCTGGCCGAGGCGCATCGCGCCATGGTCATGATCGACGAGTGTCACTCCACGGGCTTCATCGGGCGCACCGGCCGCGGCACGCCGGAACTGCACGGCGTGCGTGGGCGGGTCGACATCATCACCGGTACGCTCGGCAAGGCGCTGGGCGGCGCGCTCGGCGGCTTCACGGCGGCGCGCAAGGAGATCGTGGCGCTGTTGCGCCAGCGCTCGCGCCCGTACCTGTTCTCGAACACGCTGCCGCCGTCCGTGGTGGGTGCGGGGATCGCGGTATTCGATATGCTGTCGAACACCACCGAGCTGCGCGACCGGCTCGAGCTCAACACGCAGCGCTTCCGCGCCGGCATGACCGCCGCGGGTTTCGAGATCAAGCCGGGCGTGCACCCGATCGTGCCCATCATGCTGTACGACGAGCGCGTCGCGCACGACCTCGCCGCGCGGCTGCTCGACAAGGGCATCTACGTGATCGGCTTCTCGTACCCCGTGGTCCCGAAGGGGAAGGCGCGCATCCGTGTGCAATTGTCCGCCGCGCACACGAACGAGCACATCGACCGCGCTGTGGCCGCGTTCGCTGAAGCCGGCCGCGAGCTGGGCGTGGTCGGCGGGGCCTCCGCGGCCCGCTGAAGCGCCCGACGTCGTTCGATGGGCCCGGGTCGCACGCCGTCCGCGCGCGACCCGGGCCTGTTCCGCGCCAGTGCGGCAAGTCCTTCCGGGACCGTGGCTTGATTCCGATGGTGGTGGCGGCTAACGTGGGCGGGTCCGGCTCGACCGCTCACCGAGGAGGAGTCCCGTGCAACCCACAACGGCCCTGAAGCACACGCCGTTCTACGACTACCATCGCGCCGCGGGGGCCAAGCTGGTGGACTTCGCCGGCTTCGAGATGCCCGTGCGCTATACCGGCGATGTGCGCGAGCACATGGCCGTGCGGCAGACCGCGGGCCTGTTCGACATCACGCACATGGGCGAGTTCGACGTACGCGGTGCCGGTGCGGCGGAGTGGCTCGACCGCATGGTCACGAACCATGTCGGCGCGCTCGCGGTCGGCCAGGCGCTCTATTCCCCGATGTGCCGGCCCGACGGCGGCATCGTCGATGACCTGCTCGTGTACCGCTACGAGGACCACTACATGGTGGTCGTCAACGCCGCGAACCTGGCCAAGGACTTCGCCTGGCTCGCGCAGCACAAGCCCGCGGGCGTGACGCTCACGGACCAGTCCGATGAGACCGCGCTGCTCGCCGTGCAGGGCCCGAAAGCCGCCGAGATCCTGCGCGGCCACGTGCCCGATGCCGCGCTCGATCTCGGCTACTACCGCTTCATGCCGGGCACGCTCTACGGCGTGCCGGCCACGCTGTCGCGCACCGGGTACACGGGTGAGGACGGCTTCGAGCTGTACTTCCATCCGCGCCATGCCGCGACCGTGTGGGACGGTCTCATGGCGTCGGGCCAGCCACACGGCCTCGAGCTCATCGGACTGGGCGCGCGCGACACGCTGCGGCTCGAGATGGGCTACATGCTCTACGGCAATGACATCGACGACACCACCACGCCGCTCGAAGCCGGACTGGGCTGGACGGTGAAGATGGCGAAGGGTGAGTTCCACGGCCGTGAGGTCATGGCGAAGCAGAAAGCCGATGGCTTGAAGCGGCGGTTGGTCGGGTTCCAGCTCGACGGCCGGCGTGTGCCTCGACACGGCATGGCGATCCGCAGCGCGGGACGCGTCGTGGGTGCGGTGGCGAGCGGGACGTTCAGCCCCAGCCTCGAGCTCCCGCTCGGGATGGGCTATGTGGAGTCGGCGCTGGCCGCGAACGGCACGGCGCTCGAGATCGAGGCGGGCAGCACCACCCTGGCCGCGCGGGTCACCGCCCGGCCGTTCTACACTCGCGGCACGCACCGTTCGTGACCGCACGGAGGCCATGTGACTTTTCCCGATGACGTGCGCTACACGCGCGAGCACGAGTGGGCCCGCGAGCAGGGCGGGGTGGTGACGGTCGGTATCACCGGCTACGCCACGGACCAGTTGGGTGACGTCGTGTTCGTGGAGCTGCCCGAGGTCGGTCGCAAGCTCGAGACCGGCAAGACATTCGGTGTGGTCGAGGCCGTGAAGACGGTGAGCGACCTGTATGCGCCGCTCGCCGGCGAGGTCGTCGAGGTCAACGGCGCGCTCGGTGACAACCCGGCCGTCGTGAACGCCGACCCCTACGGTCAGGGCTGGATGGTGAAGATCCGACTGAGCGACCCCTCGTCGTTCCAGTCGCTGCTCTCGAGCGCGGACTACGCCAAGGTGGTGGAGGAACAGCACGCGTGATGGCGACCCCGCGAGGAGCACTCGCGGACGTCACCGCCGGAGCGCCGGGAGCGGCCGCATGGCGCTTCGACCCGTGGACCGAACGACCGTGGGCGGCCAGTCTGGCGGTGCTGGCCGTTCTCGCGATGTGGCTGGTCATCGCGCGGGGCGGCTTCCCCTGGCTGGTGGCGGTCGCGCTCGGGGCCGCCGCCGCTTCGCCGCTGTGGGCGGCGTTCAGCCGTGCGGATTGCCGCGTCGATGCCGCCGGGGCCGCTCGCCGCGGAGTGCTGGGCTGGGTGCGGCGCTCGTGGGCGGAGGTGCGGCGCATCGACGAGGTGCCCGCTGGCGTCGTGCTCTCGCCGCACCGTCAGCGGCATTGGTGGGATGCCGGCCGCGTGTTGGTGCTGCCCATGCCGCGCTCACGCCGAGCCGAGCTGGCGGCGTTGGTACGGGCCACCTGGCAGGCGCATGGCGGCTGACGTGCTGACGAGCGAGGATCGCGCGCTGCTCGAGCGCCTGGCCCGGCGCGTGGCCGAGTTGCGCATGGAGACGCCGGCGATCCTGACGCTGGAGACTGCGCGTCCGCTGTCGCTCGTGGCGAGCCAGGCGATGCTGTTCTTCGAGCCGTTCGCGCAGATGCTGTTCCGTTTCGACGACTATCGCCGGCTGGCCCAGCTCGTGGAGCGCCGCGACGCGCTCGAAGCACTCACCGTCGCGATCGAGCAGGCCGCCGAGGAGCGCGAGACCGCGGCGCGCAGCACGGCCCCGCACACCGGTGAGCGCTCGTGATCCCGCCGCCGGATGCGAT
>JBEBGT010000317.1:0-4646 GCA_040081365.1 Candidatus Eiseniibacteriota bacterium
GTGTGCGCATGACCGTGGATGCTAGGGCGGGAGGGAGCCGCGGGGCAAGCGGAAGTGCTCACCCATGCGGCTCACCCCGTGCCGTGCCGCGTTCGTCGGTCGTCGTGCCGCGCCCTGCGTGCATCCGTGGTCTTCCGCGGCGGTCTGCGTTGTCATCGCAGCGACCGGGAATGTCCGGAGGACCCATGCCCAAGGTGGTGGTCGTGCTCATTCGTCGTGTTTCGCCGTTCGTGTTGCTCGCGCTCATGCTGGTCACCGCGAAAGCGTCGGCCCAGACCCCGCCGGCCCCGAACCGACCCGCGCCCTGCACCGCGCCCGCCTACCGGCAGTTCGACTTCTGGATCGGCGATTGGGAAGTGAGCTCGCCCGATGGCAAGCCGCAGGGCACCAACCTGGTCACGCGTCCGCTCGGCGAGTGCGTGATCCAGGAGCACTGGAAGGGCGTGGGCGGCTCGGTGGGCGAGAGCTACAACATCTTCGACTCGGTGAGCCGTAAGTGGCATCAGACGTGGGTCGACAACGGCGGCACGTACCTGTCGCTCGAGGGCGGGCTCGTGGGCAGCGACATGGTGCTCACGGGGCCCGAGCGCAGCATCCGCGGCGCCAAGGCCATCGACCGCATCACCTGGCAGCCCAAGAGCGCCGACGAGGTGCACCAGATCTGGGAGATCTCGAACGACGGCGGCAAGACATGGTCGAACCAGTTCCATGGGGTCTACCGCCGGAAGAAGTGAGGGCTGCCCGAAGGGCGAGCGCGGCCTGCGGGAGCGGGCCCCTCCGGCTCCCGGGGCTCCGCCCCAGCAGGCGGTCGCGGTGGCGGTCCGGCCGGGAGCGTGCGCGCCGCCCGGCGCCCGGGCCACGCCGCCTCGCGTCGCACCTCCGACGGGCGGGCGACTCGCCGACGCCCGGGCCGCATCTCAAGGGCTCCGGGAGGCACGCACGGGCCCCGGTGGGAGCGCGGCAGTCCACGCGCAAGTCCTTGCAGGGTACGGCCGATAACTGAAAGTGCCATACTGCGGGGCGGCGTGGCACAGAGCCTGCTTGAACCTCGCCCGTCCGCTTGTTAGCGTGGCTCCAGAAGCCTTTGGCACACTCCAAGTTCCGAGACCCCTCCATGCCCTCCGCTGCCCCCATCTTGCTGCGACGTGCCGTCCTCGTGCTGCTGGCCGGGCTGATCGTGGCCGGGGCCGTGGCCGGCTGTGGCGGTGGCAAGAAGGTGTCCGCGACCGGGGCCTCGGGGGAGCTGCCCGACAGCGAGGTCGAGGACTTCACCGTCACCGAGACCGATTCCGGCCGGGCCCAGTGGACGCTCTACTCGCGTGAGGCGGCCACCTACACCGCCAAGGACCTGGTCACCGCGCGTACCGTGCGCATCGTGTTCTTCGGGACTGACGGTGTGAAGAGCTCCGAGCTCGTCGCGCGTGAAGGCGAGCTCTACCAGCGCACCCGCGACATGATCGCGCGCGGCAATGTCGTGCTGCAGACCGTCGAGGGTTGGCGCATGAGCACCGAGGAGCTGCACTTCTTGAACAGCCGCAACCGGATCACATCCGACAAGCTGGTGCGCGTCGAGAAGGAAGGCTCCGTGCTCGAGGGCGTCGGCTTCGAGAGCGATCCCAACCTGGAGCACTTCGAGTTCCACCACGAGGTGCGCGCCACGGTGCGCCCTGGCGCAGCGCAGATCGTCGCACCCGGCGGTCGCAAGGGGGGTGCCAAGTGACCGACATCCGCGACGAACCGGGTCTCATGTCACACGCTCCCGAGCCGCACGCCCCCGCGACCGCCACCGAGGGTCTGGTCGCCGAGGGCCTGGTGCGCTATTACGGCAAGTTCCGCGTGGTGCAGGGCGTGTCGCTGCACGTGCGGCGCGGTGAGGTCGTGGGCCTGCTCGGCCCCAACGGCGCGGGCAAGAGCACCACGTTCCACATGATCGTGGGTCTGCTGCGGCCCAACGAAGGCGTCATCCGGTTGGACGGCAAGGAGATCACCTCGCAGCCCGTGTACCGGCGCGCGCGGCTCGGCCTGGGCTACCTCGCGCAGGAGCCCAGCATCTTCCGCAAGCTCACGGTGCGCGAGAACGTCATGGCGGTGCTCGAGACCATGCCGCTGTCCAAGAGCGAGCGCGAGGAACGCCTCACGCAACTGCTCGACGACCTGAACCTGTCGCACCTCGCCAATCGCCACGCCCACAAGCTGTCGGGCGGCGAGCGGCGCCGGGTCGAGATCACGCGCGCGCTGTCGCGCCAGCCATCGTTCCTGCTGCTCGATGAACCGTTCGTCGGCATCGACCCGATCGCCGTCGAGGAGATCCAGGAGATCATCGGCCGCCTGCGCGCGCGCGGGCTGGGCCTGTTGATCACCGACCACAACGTCCGCGTCACCCTGAACACCACCGACCGCTCGTACATCATGTTCGACGGCCGCATCCAGCTCTCGGGCTCACCGCAGGAACTGGCCGAGAACCCGCTGGCCCGGCAGTACTACCTGGGTGAAGGCTTCACCCTCTAGGGGCCACTTCATATGGAAATGAAGCATTCGCTCCACCTGTCGCAGACCCAGAAGCTGATCATGACACCCCGGCTCCAGCAGGCCTTGAAGCTCCTGCAGGTGCCGACGCTCGAGTTGCAGCAGATCCTCAAGCAGGAGGTGCTGCAGAACCCGCTGCTCGAGGAAGTCGACGAGGTCACCGAGCAGGAGGACATCGATCGCGAGGCGTCCGCCGACGAGCAGAACAACGAGGAGTCCGAGGATCCGGCCGAAGAAGACCCGATCGACTGGTCGGACTACCTGCAGGATGGCGCGCTCGACCGCACCTACGTGCCGCAGAGCGAGACCAGCCAGGAGTTCCTCGAGAAGGTGCCAGTCACGCGCACGACGCTGGCCGAGAGCCTCCTGGAGCAGCTCCACTTCCTGAACCTGCCCAAGGAGTCCATGCGCATCGCCGAGTTCCTGGTCGGCTCGCTGGACGATCGCGGCTGGGTGGTCACGGGCATGGACGACATCGTGGATTCGCTCGGTGTCCCGGCCGAAGCGGTGGAGAAGGTGTTGCGCGTGGTGCAGGCGTTGGAGCCGGCTGGTGTGGGCGCGCGTGATCTGCGCGAATGCCTGCTCATCCAGCTCGAGGCGCGCGGCGACAAGGACACGCTGTCCTGGAACATGATCTTCAACTGCTTCGACCACCTGGTGAACCGCCGCTTCCCCGAGATCGCGCGCGTGCTCAAGGTCACCGTGCTCGAGGTCCAGAGCGCGGCCGACGAGATCGCCACGCTGAACCCGCGGCCCGGCACCAGCGTGTCGGCCGAGGACCCCAAGTACGTGGTGCCCGACCTCTTGATCGAGCGCGTCGACGACGAGTACGTGGTCATGCTCAATGACCGCAATGTGCCGCGCCTGCGTATCTCGTCGGCTTACGAGGGTGTGATCGCCGCCAACAAGAAGAAGGGCGATCAGGGCTCTGAACAGAAGGCCACCGAGCACAAGCAGACCCGAGAGTACATCCAGGGCAAGCTCGCCTCGGCCAAGTGGCTCATCCAGACCATCGAGCAGCGCCGGCGCACGATGATCAAGGTCATGAACTGCATCGTGCGCGAACAGCGCGAGTTCTTCGACAAGGGCATCGCGTGCCTGCGCCCGCTGACGCTGGCCGCCGTGGCGCGCCAGATCGACATGCACGAGTCCACCGTGAGCCGCGTCTGCTCGGGCAAGTACGTGCAGACGCCGCGCGGCGTGTTCGAACTCAAGTTCTTCTTCTCGAGCGGGCTGGCCACGGACGACGGCGAGGATGTCTCGGCTCGCACCGCCAAGGACATCATCAAAGGGCTCATCGACGAGGAGGACAAGAAGGATCCGTTGTCCGACCAGCGCATCGCCGAGCTCCTCCATGAGAAGGGGCTGCAGATCGCGCGCCGGACGGTGGCCAAGTACCGCGAACAGCTGCAGGTCCTGCCCGCCCGGCTCCGCCGGCGCGTGGCCTGAACTCCACCCACACCGCGCCGGCCCGGGGTTCGGGAGCGCGGGGGAGAGTCTCGTGCAGATCCATGTGACGGCCCGCCATTGCGAGATCAGCGCGAACGCACGCGCGTTCGTGCAGCAGCGCCTCGAGAAGCTGAACAAGTACGACGACGGCATCCATGAAGTGCGGGTCATCGTGACGCTGGAGCGCAAGCTGCACACGGCCGAGATCACACTGCGCGCCCACGGCCACGACGTGGTGATCACCGAGTCGCACGCCGACGCCATGGCCGCGCTCGAGATCGCCGCCGACCGCCTGGAAGACCGCGTCCGCCGTGACAAGGAGAAGCGCGTGAGTGCGCCGCGTCGCGAAGGCCGCGGCAACGGTGCGATCCCGGCCGAGGCCCCGTCGGGTGACGACGACGCCAGCGGCGACGAGGACTGACGTGGGCATGAAGTCGCTGAGCATCGCCCGCCTGTACGAGGACCAGCGCGAGGACCTGCAGCTCGAACTGCTGTCCGAATCGCTGGCCTCGCGCTGCGAGATCACGGTGAGCGACATCAACCGGCCGGGCATGGCGCTGATGGGCTTTGTCGAGAACTTCTTGCCCGAGCGCATCCAGATCCTGGCGCAGACCGAGCTCACCTACATGGCCACGCTGTCGCCGCAGCTCGTGCGTGACGCCATCGACCGG
>JBEBGT010000019.1:0-17253 GCA_040081365.1 Candidatus Eiseniibacteriota bacterium
CGCCACTTCTGTAGTCGCTCGCGGGCGCGCGTCGCGCGTGACGCGGCGGATTCCGCGTCGAGCCCGGCGGCTGGCTCGAGCACCGCGCGCACCAGTCTGGCCACGGCGCGCGGCCCCGAGATGCGAGCCGAGGCGCGCTCCACGGTGCGCTCGAGTTCGCCAGCCCAGTGCCCGCGCGTCGTCGGGGCGATCGCCCGCGCGCCGGCGCGCGCCTCTCGCAGCATGCGCGCCAGCACTTCCTGCTCGCGTACCGGTCCGGCCGCGCGGCGCAGCCTGCGCACGCCGCGCCGCGCGCTCGCGACCACGCGCGGCCGGCACCACAACCGCAGCTCCACCTCGAGCCGCCGGCAGTGCACGCGCAGGTCGTGCAGTGCTTCGGGCTCGCGCTTGCGGGCCGCCGCGGCGAGCGCCGGCAGCGCTTCGGCCAGCGCGCGCAGGCGCGCCGGTGCCGCGGCCGCGTGCGCCGGATTCACCCGAGAGGTCCCGCGACCTTCCTCGACACGATCGCCGTGACGCGCTCACACAACTCTTCCGCGATGTCGCCGACCTCGCCGGTGGCATCGAGGGTGTGGAAGTCGTACTCGCGCGCCAGACCGTCGAGCTCGTGGATGATGCGCGACTGATAGTTGACGAACGAGTCATAGAGATCCTCGCCCATCGGCACGTCCATGCCGGACTCCCAGTAGTCGAACGGGCCATCGGCCAGCACGCGCGGCACCAGCTCCTGCGCATCGATGCGCAGGTAGAACACGGCGTCCGGCTTGAGCGCGAACGAGTACACCTGCTTGATCCACTCCGCCTCCGCGCCGCGCACGATGGCGCGCGCGATGAGCGAGTAGGTGTAGCGGTCGGTGATCATCACGAAGCCCGCGCGCAGCGCCGGCACGATCTGCTGTTCCAGCCGGTCCGCGAAATCGGTCGCGTAGAACAGGTTGAACGCGTTCGCGCCGAGCGTGTTGCCCATCTTGGCGCGCCGGATACCGCGGCTCGCCAGGTCCGAACGGGTGAGCCCGGTCTCGGCCACGGCATAACCCAGTCGCTCGAGATGCCGGCGCAGCTTGTTCACGTGCGTGGTGCGGCCCACACCGTCGGTGCCCTCGACCACGATGAGCCAACCCGCGAGGTCGTCGAGCGGCGTGCCCGGGATGCCCTGGCCGTACGACTCGAAGCGCTTCATGCCCGGTCCTCCTGTTCGGCGCGCGCCGCACCCTGACGCGGATCGCTCGCCACCCCTTCGAGGTGCGGCCGCACCAGTGCGCGTAACGCGCGCTGCTGCGCTTCGACCGGCTGCGTGGCATCCATGGTCTCAAGGCCGTACTCGGGCACGATGCGCTCGTACTCTTGCTGGATACGGGCCTGGAACAGCTTGTAGCTCTCGGTGGGGTCCGCGTGCAGCCCCAGGTCCATGCCGGCCTCGTAGTACTTGAGCTTGGGCCGCCCCGACAGGATGCGATACAGCGCCACCTCGAGCGGCACCCGGAAGTACATGGCCAGGGTCGGCCGCACCGCGAAGCGGTACAGCGAGCGCACCCACTGCCGGTCCACGCCGCGCGCCACGTCACGCGCGAACGCCGTGTACACATAGCGGTCGGCCAGCACGATCGCGCCCGCCTTCAAGGCGGGTACGATGTCACGCTCGACGCGATCCGAGAAGTCCGTGGCATGGATGAGCGAGAACGTGAGCGGGGTGAGCAGCTGCCGCTTCTTGCCGCGCGACGTGGTGGCGCGCACGATCGGCGACGAGTTCCACTCGCTGAAGATCACCAGGTGGCCTTCGCTACGCAGCCACTGCGCCAGCAACGACAACTGCGTGCTCTTGCCCGAACCGTCGATGCCTTCGACGATGAACAGCTTGCCCGGGTAGGGCGACGGCGCGCTCCCATACACATTGTGCGGGCTCAGGCGTTGCTCCTTCTGCGCTTCGCCACCGCGCGCAACGCGCCCGGCGACCACCACCAGCGTAACCGGCCGACACCCGCGGCCGGAGCTTCGGCTTCGATCGACGTGGCGCCCGCCTTCTTGAGCGGCAGCGACGTCGGGGCCCCGAACAGCAACACACCCGCGAGCTTGCCGAGGTCCGGCTCGTGCCCGACCAGCGCGATCACACTGGCGTCGTCGTGGCGCGCCAGCACGCGCACGACCTCGCGCCACGACCCCCCGGGCGCCAGTGCTCCCAGCGACTCGACGCGCAACGTCCCTCCTGCTGCCCTGGCGAGTTCGTGTGCCGTCTCGTCGGCGCGGCGCGCGCCGCGCGAGAACACGTGCGTGAGCCCCGGCTCGAGCCGGACGATCGCGCGCGCGGACCGGCGCGCCCGCCGCACGCCTCGTGCGGTCAGCGGCCGGGCCAGGTCATCCGGCCAGCGCGCTTCATCGCGGCGTTCGGCCGGCGCGTGCCGGAACAGGAGGATACGCATAGCGTGGCGGCAGTGCCTCTCAGAGGGACGCGGGAAACCACGCCCCAGACTACCACGCCGATTTTGAACCTGTTCATTGCCAATATGTTACACGGTCGTTACAACGGTTTCCGGGGCTATCCCAGCAGTGCCTGCGCCACCGCGGGCAGCCCGCCCTCGAGTGCTTCGACTTCCCCCGCGGGCAGCTTGGCCACCTCGGCACGCATGCGCGCGGGCGCGTACGGATGCACGAGCCAGAACAGCCGCACGTGCCGCCACGACGGCTCGCGGCGCTTGAGCGCCAGCGGCAGCGCCAGGTCGATCGAGAACACGTCGCCCACCACGGCGTCGGGCGCTTCCTCGCGCAACAGCGTCTCGTACAGCGAACGCGCCACGTCGATGCGCATGCCACCCAGCGCGATCGCGTCGTCGCGGCCGGCGTCGAGCACGAACTTCTGTGCCGAGCCGCGCAGGCGCGGCTGGCCCACCATGTTCTCCGGGTGAACGCGCGCCGGCACCTTCGCATGCGCGAACCAGCGCGCCAACTTGTCGGTGGTGGAGTTCGACACCACCACGATCTCCACGCCGCCGGCGAGCATGCGCCGGCCCGCGTCGGCCGCCGCCACGGTGATGCCCGGGCCACGGCTCGCCTCGACCTGCTTCACGCCGACCGTGTGCGCCCGGCCGCCGAAGTCGGGAAGCGAATCGCCCGTGGCCTCGATGGCCGCGCACAGCCGGCCCGCCAGCGGGTCGCTGGTGCGCCGCACGTGCAGGTAATGGAGGAGCGCGCTCTGCTCGGCAAACGGGTCCTCGTCCGCGAACGCCGACAACCGCCCGGCCACCGCCCAGCCCCAGCGCGTCGGTTCGGCGCGCACGGCGTAGCGCGCGCCCGCGATCCAGTCGCGCGCGGCTTCGCGGTCGCTCTCCCCCGCCACCGCGATCAGCGCCGCATCGAGTGCGGCACCATGCGCGGCACCCTCTTCGTCCGGATACGTCCACACCCCATCGAAGTCGCTCAGGAGTTTCATGCGGCGCTTGTCTCATGTGCCGACGCCCGCATGCAACCCCGGCCGGGCCCACGCACGTACCCTGGGCCGGTGCCGCGCCGCGCGCACGGTCGCGCGCGACTTGACCGCGGGCCGCGCAGGGGGCAGCTTGGACCCGCGCTTCCCGCGTTCAAGGATGAACGTCCAAGCCACACACCGAAGGAAGGAACCGATGCGCCAGCCAGCCCTCGCCTCCCGCCCCACGCTCGCGAGCCGCGCACACACCGTGCTCGCGCGACTCGCCGCCCTCGCGCTCTTGATCGGCGCCACGCCGGCCCGCGCCCAGATCCACGGCGCACTGTCCGAGGCCGCCATCGTCCCGGTGAACGCCCGCCTGGGCGGCGCCTACCTCACCTTCGACAAGAGCAGCGCCACGCTGTCCGGCCAGCTGCGGTTGTCGTTCTATCCGAACCTGGACTTCGGCTTCCAGGGCGGGCTGTCGCGCATCGACGTCAACCACAACACACGCACGAGCGTGCGGCTGGGCGGCGACTTCCGCGGCCAGCTGGCACGCCAGGGTGAGACGTTCCCGCTCAACGTGGCGTTGGGTGGTGCGATCGGCGTCGAGAGCGCGGACAACTTCACCATCCTGTCGGTGGGCCCGCAGCTCACCGTGTCGCGTTCGCTGGGTGGCTCGGGTCGCTGGGTGGGCTTCGCCAACACCGCGCTGCTGCTGTCGCGCTTCGACGTCGACAACAACAGCGACAACGACACGTCGCTGCCCGTGCGCTTCGGCCTGGAGTTCCATCCGAACCCCGACCTGCGCATCCTCGCCGAGGCGCAACTCGCTGTGAGCGATGAAGTCCGGGACGACATGGCGATCACGTTCGGGGTGCTGTTCCCGTTCTGATCGGCGCGCCTCCGGGTCGACGCTGTAAACGGTTGCAACCGTGTCGACTACGATGGCGTCACTCGTGGCTTGTCGCCCCATGGGGTGGGTGCTAGCCTGTCGGTCCGCCGCGAGGCATGCACCCCCGACCGCCTCCCCGGCGCCATCCGACCAAACCCACAAAATATTGCCAGCACTGGCCTTGCGGACACACTCCCAAGGCCGGGTCGCCCCTCCGGGCGGGCCCGCTACGGACCCGACGAAGGCCGATGTGGACGAACTGTGGACGGCGGTCGGGAAAAGTGATTCAACTGTTTGCACAACAATCATTTGAGAGTTCGTCCACGGATGTGGACAACCCCCGTCCCCGAAGCATCAGCCGCCTCCGTCCAGACGGCCAGAAGCCACATACGCAAGCACTTGCGAAGGCTTCCAGCCCTGTGGACAACGGCACGAACCATCTCTGCAAGGATGTTGGAAATGGCCGTCCTGCCTGTTTCCCCTGATCAGGTCGCGGTCGTCTGGGAGCAAGTCCTCGTCAAGGTCCAGCAGCAACTCGCGAGCCCCCAGGCGTTCGATACGTGGTTCCGCCCCATCGTCGCGCGTGAGATCACACCCCAGCATGTCGAGCTCGAGGTCCCGAACGCGTTCTTCGTGGACTGGATCCACGAGCACCACCTCACCGCGCTCCGCCACGCGCTGAGCGAAGAGCTCGGCACCTGCCCCGAGATCCGCTTCGCCCCGCGCGAGCCGGTTCCGGTGCCCTCGGGCACCATGAGCCCGCCCGCTCCGCGCGTCAGCGCCGCGCCGGCGCCCAAGGCGCTGCCGGCCCGCGAATGGCTCGACAGCCAGCTGCACCCGCGGCTCACGTTCGACACGTTCGTGGTCGGCGCCAGCAACCGCTTCACGCACGCGGCCGCCATGGCGGTGTCGCAGCGGCCGGGCGAGGTCTACAACCCGCTGTTCGTGTTCGGGGATTCCGGCCTCGGCAAGACGCACATCCTCCATGCCGTGGGGCATGAAGTGAAGCGCGTGCGCCCCGATGCGCGCGTGTACTACGTGTCGGCCGAGCGCTTCACCAACGAGATGATCTGGGCCATCCAGCACGGCCAGACGCTGGCGTTCCGGAACAAGTACCGGAACGTCGACGTGCTGCTGGTGGACGACGTGCAGTTCCTGGCGGGCAAGGAATCCACCCAGGAGGAGTTCTTCCACACGTTCAATGCCCTGCGCGACGCCCACAAGCAGATCGTGGTCACGGCCGACAAGCCGCCCAAGGACATCGGCGGCATGGAGGACCGGCTCATCTCGCGCTTCAACCAGGGGCTCGTGGCCGACATCCAGCAGCCGGACCTCGAGACGCGCATCGCCATCCTGCGCCAGCGCTGCGAGCAGGAGTCGGGCGGGCTGCGCCTGGCCGACGACGTCGTGCTGCTCATCGCGGACCGCGTGCGTGGCAACGTGCGCGACCTGGAGGGCTGCCTGGTGCGGCTCATGGCGGTCGCCTCGCTCACGCACCGCGACGTCACGCCCGAGCTGGCCAACGAAGTGCTGCAGCAGTACATCAAGCCCGAGCCCGAGAACACCGCCCCGGAACGCATCCTGGCCGCGGTGTCCGAACGCTTCGGTGTGCGCGCCGAATCGCTGGTGGGCAAGCGCCGCACGCAGGCCATCGCGCTGCCGCGCCAGGTGGCCATGTACCTCATGCGGCATCTCACCGAGTTGTCGCTGGTCGAGATCGGCCGCGTGTTCGGCGGGCGCGACCACAGCACGGTCATCCACGCCTGCCGGCAGGTGGCCGAACGCATCCAGACCGACGACGCGTTCCGCGACAAGGTGAACGCACTGTTCTCGCTGGTGGCGGCCTGACGCAGGCCGTTCGCGGCACGCAGTCGTTGCAAGTCCCATCGCACTCGGGGCGGGAGAGCACGGCAGCACCGTTCGGACCGGCACGTCCACGGTGTCCCGGCGTTCTCCCGCCCTTCGTGCTTTCGTGACGGCACGAGCGGGGGAGAACGCGCTCCGCGCTCGCACACGGGAAGCACACACGCTCGTGCAGCACACCGCACGCGTGAATCACGTCGCGCCTTGAAGTAACGGAGTTCTCCACAACCCGCTCGTGGGTTGCCGTGGGTGGAACGTGGACAGGTGGGGAAGTGGCGAGACGGGCGCTTCCGGGCATG
This sequence comes from Candidatus Eiseniibacteriota bacterium, assembly GCA_040081365.1. Classification (GTDB taxonomy): domain Bacteria; phylum Eisenbacteria; class RBG-16-71-46; order RBG-16-71-46; family RBG-16-71-46; genus JAIOPA01. The sequence continues at coordinate 6,452 of JBEBGT010000019.1, forward strand.
CCGATCGGTGGACAGGGCGGGCAGTTCTCAACACCGTCCGAGCGCACTCCGCGGGCGCTCCAGTACGGCCTGCGAGGGACACCCGGCGATGTTATCCACGGCGCCAACACCGCCTACGGTTACTAGATGCTTATTGCTTGAAATAAAAAGACTTAGAAGCCGGCCTCTCAGCCGTTCTCCGCTTGCCTTCGGCAAGGCTCATGCCTAGAATGCACCGGCACCTCGACACGCCCCCCGAAGCCGGTGCCCGGGAGAGGCGGAAACCGAGGCCGGACATGAAGTTCCTAGCCGTCAGGGAGTGACCCATGGACCTCACCATCCAGCAGGGCGATCTGGCATTCGCCGTGGCCCGAGCCCTCGGATCGGTTCCCCAGAAGAGCGCCCAGCCGCTGCTCAACTGCCTGTTGCTCGAGGCGGACCAGAAGAGCCTGCGTGTCACGGGCAGTGATCTCGATCTCACGACCAGCGTCACTGTGCCGTGCCTGGGACAGGCACCCGGTCGCATCGCCGTGAACGCGAAGCATTTCAACGAAGTCGTGCGCAAGATGCCGCGCGGTGCGGTCACGCTGCGTGCCGAGAAGAACCAGCTCGAAGCCGGTTACGGTGAAGGCAAGGGTTGGTCGCGCTTCCCGGTGCAGAAGTCCGACGAGTACCCCACGCCGCCCGAGTTGAAGGGCGACCTCAAGGTCACGCTGCCGGGCGAGACGCTGGCCCGCCTCATCGAGCGCTCGGCGTACGCGGTGTCGGAAGAGACCACGCGCGCCAGCTTGAACGGTGTGTTCGTGCATGGCAGCCCGGCGTTCGTGGCGTTCGTGGCCACCGACGGCCATCGCCTGGCCCGCGCCACGTGCAAGGGCACGTTCGGCGATCTCACGCGCGAAGGGGTGATCATCCCGGCCCGTGCGCTCGCCACCATGAGCCGCGCCTCGGCCGAGGCCACCAGCCCGGTCGAGATCCGCATCGCCGACGGCAAGGGCCATGCGGGCTTCGTCGCCCAGGTCGGGGAGTACCGCGTGCAGGTCACCGCACGGCTGCTCGAGGGCCCGTACCCCAACTACGAGCAGGTCATCCCCAAGGACAACCCGCGGTCGCTCACCGTGACGCGCACGGACCTCATGGAGGCCGTGGACATCGTCGCCGCGCACGCGGACAGCAACACCCAGCAGGTGCGTTTCGCGCTCAAGAAGAACCAGCTCGCGGTGTCGTCGGCCACGGCCGACTTCGGGGCCGGCGAGCAGAAGGTCGAAGCCGAATACGCGGGTGAGGACATGGACATCGGCTACAACGCGCGCTACCTGCTGCAGACGCTGCGCAACATCCCCACGGAGAAGGTGGTGTTCCGGCTCAAGACGGCGCTGTCGGCGGGCATCGTCGAGCCCGTGGGCGCGCTGGCGCAGGCGGACGAGGAGTTGCTCTGCCTGGTCATGCCGTTGCGCCTGCCGGACGCTGGATGAAAGGCATGAAGCCGATCGCGGACATTCTTCCGAGCTTGTTACGACAGTACGGGCTCGCAGAGGCCGCGGTGGGCTGGCGAGCCGTTGCGGATTGGCCCGCCGTCGCAGGAACTCGCATCGCCCGCGTCACGCGGGCGGTGTCCTTCCACGAAGGCACGCTGACCGTGGAGGTCGAAGGATCGGCCTGGATGCACGAGTTGGGGTTCTTGAAACCCGAGCTCGTGCGCAACCTGAACCGGCACCTCGGTGCGGACGTCGTGCGCGACGTGCGCCTGACGCCGGCCCGCGGAGGGAACACGCGGTGAGCACGAAAGAAGGAGATGCCACTTTGACGGCGGAGCCCAAGGGTCACCATTACGATGCCACCAGCATCACCGTTCTCGAAGGCCTCGAGGCGGTGCGCAAGCGCCCAGCCATGTACATCGGCGACATCGGCGTGCGCGGACTCCACCACCTGATCTGGGAAGTCGTCGACAACGCGGTCGATGAAGCCCTGGCCGGACATTGCGACGAGGTGTGGCTGCAGATCGAGACCGACGGCAGCCTGTCGGTGCGCGACAACGGCCGCGGCATCCCCGTCGACATGCACGCCACCATGAAGAAGCCGGCACTCGAGGTCGTCATGACCACGCTGCACGCCGGCGGCAAGTTCGACAACGACTCGTACAAGGTGTCCGGCGGTCTGCACGGCGTCGGCGTGTCGTGCGTCAACGCGCTGTCGGAGTGGTGCAAGGTCGAGGTGCTGCGCGACGGCAAGCTGTACTCGCAGGAGTACCACCGCGGCGTGCCCACGGCGCCCATGGCCACCCGGCCCGCCGACAAGAAGGACAAGGGCAGCGGCACCACGGTGCGCTTCAAGCCCGATGCCACGATCTTCGAAGCCGCCGACTTTCACTGGGACACGGTCGCCTCGCGCCTGCGTGAACTCGCCTACCTGAACAGCGGGCTCACGATGCACCTGAAGGACGAGCGCACGGGCAAGCAGGCGGATTACTTCGCCAAGGGCGGCATCACCGAGTTCGTGAAGTTCCTGAACTCGAACAAGGAAGTCCTGCACAAGCCGGTGGTGTTCACGCGCGAGCGCGACAACGTCTCCGTCGAGGTGTCGCTGCAGTACAACGACACGTACTCCGAGACGCTGCTGTCGTTCGTGAACAACATCAACACCATCGAGGGTGGCACGCACGTGGGCGGTTTCCGCTCGGCTCTCACGCGCACGCTGGTCAACTACGCCAAGTCGGAAGGGCTCATGAAGAGCCTCAAGGCCGACATCGGCGGCGAAGACGTCCGCGAAGGCCTGGTCGCCGTCATCTCGGTGAAGATGCAGAACCCCCAGTTCGAGGGCCAGACCAAGACCAAGCTCGGCAACAGCGAGATCAAGGGCGCGGTCGAGACCGTCGTGGGCGAGGGGTTGCGCGAGTACTTCGAGGAGAATCCTTCGGTCGCCCGCAAGATCGTCGACAAGATGATCTCGGCGGCGCGCGCCCGCGAGGCCGCCCGCAAGGCGCGCGACCTGGCGCGGCGCAAGACGATCCTCGACGGCGGCTCGCTGCCGGGCAAGCTGGCGGACTGTTCGTTCGACGACCCCAAGGATTGCGAGATCTACATCGTCGAGGGCGACTCGGCCGGTGGTTCGGCCAAGCAGGGCCGCGACCGGCGCTTCCAGGCCATCCTGCCCATCCGCGGCAAGATCCTGAACGTCGAGAAGGCACGCATCGACAAGATCCTCGCCAACGAGGAGATTCGCAGCATCATCACCGCGCTCGGCGCGGGGGTGAAGGACGAGTTCGACATCAGCAAGCTGCGCTACCACAAGATCATCCTCATGGCTGACGCCGACGTCGACGGCGCGCACATCCGCACGCTGTTGCTCACGTTCCTGTTCCGTGAGCTGCGGCCGCTCGTCGACGCGGGTCACATCTACATCGCCCAGCCGCCGCTGTTCCTGGTGAAGGCCGGCAAGGACGAGATCTACTGCTTCGACGACAAGGAGCGCGAGGAGGCCATCACGCGCATCGGCAAGAAGAACGTGATGGTGCAGCGCTACAAGGGCTTGGGCGAGATGAACCCCGACCAGCTCTGGAAGACGACCATGAACCCGGAGACCCGCACGCTGGTGCGCGTGAACTCCGAGGACGCGGTCGAGGCCGATCGCATCTTCACGATCCTCATGGGCGAACAGGTCGAGCCGCGGCGCTTGTTCATCGAAGAGAATGCGCTCGCGGTGAAGAACCTGGACATCTGATGCGCACGACCGCACGGTGGTCTGCCGGTGGAGTCGTGCTCGCGCTGCTGGCGCTGTCGCTGGCGGCGTCGGCGCGTGCCGAATCCCCGGTCCTGGTGGTCTCGGCGGGCAGCTCGCTGTCGCCCGATGGCAAGCCCGGCACGGGTGGCGCGGCGGGTGCGGTGGGCCTGATGTTCCCGCTCGAGGGCCGCTGGTCGTTCGGTGCGGCGCTGTTCGCCGAGGACCTGGGTACGGGGTTGACGGAGCTGCATGACCCCAACACGGGCGAAGCGTTGGGCACGGTGGCGGAGCTGCACCGCTGGACCTATGGCGGGGAGTGGCGCGCCGAGGCCCGGCTGCACAACGCCCGCCGCGCGCGGTTGTCGTGGGGCGCGGCGTTCGGATACGGACGGCAGGAGCGCGACGTGCGGGGGAGTGTCGACGGCGCGGTGAGCGGTGTCACCGCCGGCACGTCGCTGACGTTCCTGGTGCCCGCGCCACACGGCCACGCGTTCGGCGCGAGCGTGGCGGCGCGCAGGCTGTTCGTGCACGCCGATGCCGACCCCGATCGTTCCACGAGTTGGGCCACCGCAGCACTCGAGTGGCGCTGGCAGGGCACACCGAAAGAGTGACGGTTACGCGCGCCGCACGGTACGCAGGAGGCGGGCCGCAGTGAGCGCAGCGGTGATACGAGGGACCACCCGATGGCATTGAACGACCGATCGAAGATCGTGAATCTGCAGATCGAAGAAGAGATGAAGACCAGCTACATCAATTACTCGATGTCGGTCATCGTCTCGCGTGCGCTCCCGGATGTGCGCGACGGGCTGAAGCCGTCGCAGCGCCGCATCCTGGTGGCCATGAACGACCTCAACCTGGCTCCGGGGCGCGGCTTCCGTAAGTGCGCCAAGATCGCGGGCGACACGTCGGGCAACTACCACCCGCACGGTGAAGGCGTGGTGTACCCCACGCTCGTGCGCATGGCGCAGGACTGGGTCATGCGCTACCCGCTGGTCGACGGCCAGGGCAACTTCGGCTCGATCGACGGCGACGCGCCGGCGGCCATGCGTTACACCGAGGCCCGGCTCACGCCCATCGCCATGGAGTTGCTGGCCGACCTCGAGAAGAACACGGTCGACTTCCGCCCCAACTACGACGAGACGCGCGAGGAGCCCGTGGTGCTGCCGGGCGTGGTGCCGAACCTGTTGGTGAACGGCTGCTCGGGCATCGCCGTGGGCATGGCCACCGAAGTCCCGCCCCACAACCTCACCGAGATCTGCAACGCCATCCTCGCCATCATCGAGAAGCCCGAGATGGCGCCCGAGGACCTGCTCAAGATCGTGAAGGGCCCGGACTTCCCGACCGGCGGCATCATCTACGGCACGCAGGGCATTCGCGACTGCTACCTGAACGGGCGCGGCAGCATGAAGATGCGTTCGAAGGTGCAGGTGGAAGAGGGCAAGGGTGGCCGTATGAGCCTGGTGGCCACCGAGATCCCGTTCCAGGTCAACAAGACGTCGCTGCTCGAGAAGATCGCCGAGATGGTGCGCGAAGGGAAGATCGCCGGCATCTCGGACCTGCGCGACGAGTCCGACCGCGACGGCATGCGCATCGTGGTCGAGCTCAAGAAGGACGCGAACCCGAAGGTCGTGCTGAACCAGCTGTTCGTGCACACGCCGCTGTCGACGTCGTTCAGCGCCATCATGCTGGCCCTGGTCGACCAGCGGCCGCAGGTGCTCACGCTGCGTGGCCTGCTGGACCAGTACCTGCGCCACCGGCGCGAAGTCGTGCGCCGGCGCACGGAGTTCGACCTCGCCGAGGCTGAGCGCCGTGCCCATATCCTGGAAGGCCTCAAGATCGCGCTCGACCACCTCGACGAGGTGATCGCGCTCATCCGCAAGTCCAAGGACACGGAGACGGCGCGCGAAGGCCTCATGAAGTCGTTCAAGCTGTCGGAGATCCAGGCCAGTGCGATCCTCGAGATGCGCCTGGCGCGGCTCACCGGCCTCGAGCGGGACAAGATCCAGGCCGAGTACCTGGAAGTCATCAAGCTCATCGAACAGTTGAAGTCGATCCTGGCGAGCGAGAAGAAGATGCTCGCGATCATCGCCGACGAAGTGCGCCGCATCCGCGACAAGTACGGCGACGAACGCCGCACGCACATCGTGGCCGACGAAGGCGACATCAACTACGAAGACACGATCGAGCAGAAGGACATGGTGATCACGATCTCGCATGCCGGCTACATCAAGCGGCAGGAGATCTCGGCCTACCGCGCCCAGCGCCGCGGTGGCAAGGGCGTGATCGGGGCTCGCACGAAGGAAGACGACTTCATCGAGCACCTGTTCATCGCCAACACCCATGCCTACCTGTTGTTCCTCACTGACAAGGGCCGCTGCTACTGGCTCAAGGTGCACGAGATCGAGTCGGCCGGCCGCACCGCCAAGGGCCGCCCGCTCATCAACCACCTCGAGGGCATGTCGCGCGAGGAGCGCGTGCAGGCCGTGGTGGCCGTGAAGACGTTCGACGATCAGCACTTCCTGGTGTGTGCCACCAAGAAGGGCCTGGTCAAGAAGACGCTGCTGTCGGCGTACGGCAACGTGCGCAAGGCCGGTATCAACGCTGTGCTGCTCGAGGACAACGACGCGCTCATCGAGGCGACGATCACCGATGGCACGCAGGACATCATCCTGGCCAAGAAGAAGGGCCTCGCGATCCGCTTCCACGAGGACGAGGTGCGCGCCATGGGCCGCACGGCGTACGGCGTGAAGGCGGTGACGCTCGACGACGACGAGGACGAGGTCGTGAGCATGGTGGGCGTGAAGCGCCAGGCCACGCTGCTCGCGGTCACCGAGCACGGCTACGGCAAGCGCAGCGAGATCTCGGAGTACCGTGTCTCGCATCGTGGCGGCAAGGGCATCATCACCATCAAGACCACCGAGCGGAACGGCAATATCGTGGCCGTGAAGGAGGTCGTCGATGGCGACGAGCTCATGATCGTCACCAAGCAGGGCCAGCTCATCCGCACGCCGGTGAAGGGCATCAGCGTCCTCGGCCGCAACACGCAGGGGGTGCGCCTGGTGAACCTGCAGGCGTCGGAGGAGAGCGGCAACCTGCTGCCCGATACCGTGGGCGGCGTGACGCGCGTGGTGTCGGAAGACGACGATGGCGGCGACGAAGTGAACGGCGAGTCGCCGCAAGCCTAGGTGGCACGGACGGGCCGCGAGGGGTGACCCCACGTTCGCGCCCTCTTCGTGAAAAGTTTCACGAGCGGGAGCCATGTCGCACATCTCGGAACCCACGGTCCGCCGGTTGTCGAACTACTACCGCGTCCTCGAGGAAGTCGCCGCCGAGGGCAAGCGCATGATCTCGTCGCACCTATTGGCCGAGCGCGAGGGCATCACGTCGGCGCAGGTGCGCAAGGACCTGTCGTCGTTCGGGTCCTTCGGCCGGCGCGGCCTCGGATACCACGTCGAACACCTGCGTGACGAGATCCGCGCCCTGCTGGGGCTCGACCGGCGCTGGAAGGCGTGCCTGGTGGGTGCCGGGCACATCGGTTCGGCGCTCGTGGGCTATCGCGGCTTCAGCGAGCAAGGCTTCGACATCACGGCCGTGTTCGACGCCGACGCCGCGCGCGTCGGGCGCACGCTCGAGGGGCTGGTCGTGCGCCACGTCTCGCAGTTGGGCGCCAAGGACGGCTTCGAGATCGGCGTCATCGCCACGCCGGTGCGCGCCGCGCAGGAGGTGGCCGACGTGCTGGTGGCCGCCGGGGTGCAGGGCATCCTCAACTTCGCGCCACGCAAGCTGCGCGTGCCCGCGCACGTGACGCTGCGCACCGTGGACATGACCATGGAGTTCGAGAGCCTGTCGTACGCGCTCACGCACCGCAAGCCCGCCGCCCCGCGCCGCAAGCGCACGGCACCGGGCGACCGCGAGTGAGCTCCGGCGCGTTGCGCGCATGAGTCCACCGTCACGCGCACGCGAACGCACTGCACTGGCGGCCATGGTGGCCGCCACGCTGCTGTGGGGTGGCACGTTCGTGGCGATTCGCGACAGCGTGCGTGCCATGACCCCGCAGGCGTTGGTGTTCGGGCGCTTCGCCGTGGCCACGGTGCTGTTCGCACTCGTGGCCGTGGCGAGGCGCCGCGCACCTGTGGGCAAGGAGCTCATGCTCGGAGCCGGGAATGGCCTGCTCATGGTGGGAGCATTCTTCCTGCAGGCGTACGCGCTGCAAACCACGTCCGCGGGCTCGTCGGCGTTTCTCACCTGTGCCGGCACGCTGTTCGCCGCACTCTATGCTTGGGCGCTCCTGGGCCAGCGGCCGTCTGCTCTCTTGTTCGCAGGGCTGGGGCTCGCGCTCGCGGGCTCGGCGCTCATGTCGCTCGATGGCGCGCTGCGCTTGGGGACCGGCGAGCTCATCACGCTCGCGGGCGCGTCGCTGTATGCCCTGCAGATCGTGTGGGTGGCGCGCTTCGCCGGCCGCATCGATGCGCTCACCGTGGCCATGGTGCAGGCGGCGACGGTGGCGCTGATCATGGCGCCGTTCGCCGGCGACCCGCGACACGCGTTCGCGGGGCTCGCCGATCCGGGTTGGCGTGACTTCGCCTATCTGGCCGTGGCCGGCAGCACGCTGGCGCCGGTGTTCCAGGTGCACGCCCAGCAGACGCTACCCGCGGGACGAGTGGCGCTGTTGTTCGCACTCGAGCCCGTGTTCGCGCTCCTGTTCGCCCTCACGCTGGGTGGCGAACGCTTCGTGCTGCGCTGGTGGCTCGGCGCCGCGCTCATCCTGGCGGCCGTGGTGCTGGTGGAGTGGCGTGCGGCGCGGAGTGCTGAACAGCACTGAGGCGCCGGCAGGGCGCGGCATCCGGGCCACTTCGGAGAGGAAGCGATCGGACGCGGATCGAACCGGACGCGCCCGGACCGGTCCCCGGCTCAGCGATACACCGTCCAGTACATCGAACCCGATTCCAGCTCGAGCGTGCGCACGGTCCAAGCGGCGGCACCGTAGAACGGGTCGTCGAGCGGCACGGGGCGAAAGCCGACACTCGAGCGCAGGCCGGTTGCCCGCTGCACGATCACGGCGAGCTGCCCGCGCTGCCGCAGCACGCTGTCCGTGACGCGCCCGCGCAGCGGCTCGCTCGGCAACTCCATGCCGTTGGCCCAGTCCACCGGCAGCGGATTGCGCTGTGGCGCGCACACCCACCAGCCGGGGCCGTCCACGAGCAGCGCGTAGCGCCGGCCCTCGAGCCCCGCCACGGTGTCGTCCAGCTCCTTGAGCATCGCGTAGGTGTTCGCGTTGGTGCGGATGCCCTGCCCGCCGGGCAGCACGCCGGCGAGGTCGTGCGTGAGGAGCGGTGCGGTGGCCTCGTGGTAGATGTGGTCGCGGCGCGCGGACCACCAGTGCGGCGCCACGAGCAGCAACGTGAGCGTCGCGCACACCGCCGAGGCGAATCGTGCGGCGGTGCGGTCTTCGGCGCCAAGCGCCCCGAGCCGGCCGAGCCCGAACACCAGCACGAGTGGCCCGCACACCAACGCGGGACTCAGGTAGCCCAGCGAAACGGCGGCGCACCACGCCAGCGCGATCGCGAAGCCGCCGGCACGCAGGGCGGGGGAGAAGTCGCGACGCACGAGCGGCACGACGAGCGTGCCGGCCGCGAGCCCGAACAGGAGAAACGCCTCGCTCAAGATGAAGTGGAACGACTCCGAATCCAGTGCGCGGCCGGCGAACACCACGGCCGCGCAGCCCGCGGCGATGGCCGCGATCCGCAGCACCGTAGGACCCCGACGCGTCGCGAGCCACGCCAGCAGCGCCCCTAACGCCGCCCCGCCGGCGAACCAGCCCTCGCGCACGTAGGGCCGCACGCCGCTCTCGAACAGCCCGGTGACCGCGGTGAGTTGCACGCGCATGGCGGGGCCGGCGCCGAGCGCGGTCAGCACCAGCACGTACAGCAACGGGGCCGCGACCGCCGCCAGCCAGGCCGCGGGCTGGCGCGCACGGCCGCGCAGGATCACCGCCGCGATCGTGAGTGGCAGGAAGTTCTGCTTGCAGATGGCGGCCGCGCCGATGAGCGCATGCCCCAGCCACGCGCGGCCGCCGTGCCGCGAGCCACTGGCGAGAAAGCCGAGCGAGGCCAGCATGATCGCGTCCACCGTGTACCACGCCATGGGCGGGAACGCGTGCGTCGAGAAGAGGAACGCGAGAGCCGCGAGCGGCAGCGTGGCCCAGTGGCTGGGCCGCACGGCCTGACCCTTGAGCACGATCGCGAGCCAGGCCCAGCAGCTCACCGCGACCTCGAGCCAGAAGAACAGTCGTGAGACCAAGAAGGTCCGCTCGCCGCCCACCAGCAGATCGAACACGTGCAGCAGCGCGCTGCCCACGGGCCGGATCGAGATGAAGTCGCGATGCGGGATCTCGCCCGCGAGCAACCGTCGGCTCTGCGCGAGCACGAAGCCGTCGTCGGTGAGGTTGAACCCGAGCGGGCTCAAGAGGACATGCGCGACGCCCGCGAGTGCGATCAGGAGGCCGAGCGGCCACAGCAACTCGCGCCTGGCCAAGGGCCCCGTGCCGGGCACCGGCACCGGGCCGGCCGTGCGCGGGCGCTCGCCGGTTGCGCGGCCACGCTGCGACGAACGAGTGCCCAGGGCGCCTCCTCGTGTGTGATCCGCGCTCGGTCCCCGCAGGGCGGCGCGAAGGGCCTACTTGCCGGGTTTCTCGACCAGCCAGTCCAGCAGCCGCTGCGACACCTTGGGTTCGGCCCGGAAGATCGCGGCGCCGCGGCCCGGGCGGCCCGAGTCCGCCACGCGCACCTGGCCCGGCAGCGTGTCCTTGGCGAGCAGGTCCGAGAGCTCGAGTGCCTCGGGCTCCTCGGGGCCGATCTGCACGAACGTGCGCAACTTCGTGGCGCGGAGCTGCGCGCGGAACTCCGCGATCTCGACCAGTGGCAGTTTGGGCGCGATGAGCACCAACGCCGGCGTGGACCGGCGCGCGCGCACCAACGCCAGTGCGACCGGGGCGCGGTCGCCGCAGGCCGCCACGATCCACGGCTTGCCGCCGGCGAACGCGGAGCGCTTGCCGAGTGCGTCCATCACGATGCCGGCATCGGTGGTCGTGGTGGTGTAGCTGT
>JBEBGT010000318.1:0-4631 GCA_040081365.1 Candidatus Eiseniibacteriota bacterium
GTCGCTGACGGCGCCCGAGATGACCGTCCTCGTCGGCGGCCTCCGGGTCCTCGGCGCGAACACCGGCGGCACGTCCCACGGCGTGTTCACGGAGCGGGCGGCGAATGCGCCACGGGCTCCGTTCGCGTGTGCGTACGGAGCCCGCCGGGCGCTCATCGCCAGCATCCTGACCGCTGCAAGATCAACGCATCAGGACGACCCGCTGACTCGTCATCAGCCCTCCGCTGCGGATGCGGATGAAGTACACACCCGAGCGCAGTCCGCCCTGCGCCCACGTGAGTTCGTGCGCCCCCCGCGCACGGAACTGGTGATCCACCGTGGCGCACCAGCGCCCCGTGGCGTCATAGGCGGTGACCTCCACCGCCCCGGCCTGTGGCAACTCGAAGCGGATCCTCACCGCGCCCGGAGCCGTGACGGCTCGCAGGACGAGTGCAGCACCCGCGGGCCGCGTGACGGCGATCGGAGCCGGGGCCGACTCCGCTGCCGCCGGCGGCACATAGCGGAGCATGCGACCCTCACCGAGGCTGAACCACACCGGACCCTGGGCGCTGCCCCATACGCCATGCACGCCACAGGGCGGCACGGGCGGCGTGAGTGTCGACCAGCCGTTCGCGTCGCGGTGCAGCAAGCGCACCTGCTCATCGACCAGCGCCGTGGCGTACACATCGCCGCCGCTCCCCCACACGTGCAGCCCGCTGCCGGTGCACACCGTGGTGCTGAGTGCGGGATCCGCCAGCACACACCGCCAGGTGCCGGCGTGACTCACGGGGTCGTCCTCTTCGAAGCGCCACACGCGCAGGCCGTTGCCGGCCGCGCTCGAACCCAGCGCGTAAACCTTCAGCTGTCCGCTGGCGTCGCGCGCTCCCCACGCATCCTGGACGTCGCTGAACGGCGCCGAGGCGCGTTCGCTCCAGACGCCGGAGTGATAGAACGCGTAGCCATCGGTCTCGAGCATCATGACGTGCTCGGGCCCCAGGTACACCAGGCCGCGCACCGGCTGGTGTTCGCCGGCTTCCTCGAACACGGGCTGCAAGCCGCGGCCGTCGTCGCGGTCGCGCATCAGCACGCGGTCGATGCGGAAATAGAGATCGCCACGCACACCGGCCATGGTGTGGAGCCTGCCGAGGTGGTAGCCCGGCACCGTCTCGGCTCGCCACACCCGGCCATCGAAACGGTAGAGCCGCGCATCTCCGGCCGCACCCGTCGTGCTCGCGTACAAGTTCGCGTCGTCGGTGCCATACAGCGCCACACCGGTCTCACTCTCGATCTGCAGCACGGCACTCCAATGCACGCCGTCGAACCGGTACAGCGAACTCGACACGGGATCCGTGCGCGGATCGCCGTTCGGTAGCCGCTCGCCCTCGGCCGCTTCACCGAACGCGCTGCCGACGGGACGAGCGGGCCCCGGGTGAACAGCCCACACGTATACGATGCCGCTCGACGACACCCACACGTCCCCGAGCCGGGACTCCGCGGGCAGGCCGGGGATCGTCTGCAGCCACCAGCCCTCGGTCATGCCCCCGTTCGGAACGGGCGGGTCACCGGGATCGGTGCGCGGGCGATTCCCCGTCACGCCCCAGGCGCCGGCCACGAACAACAGCCCCGAGAGCAGCGCGGCCCCCAGGGTGACACGTACGAACAGACCCGGCGCGCGCACGGGCGCGCCGAAGGCGTATCCGGCGGCCTTGGGCGGCCGGTCGCTGGTGCGGACTCGTCCTGAAGTCAGCATGGGTGGACTCGCATTCCCTGGCGTGACGTTCGGCCGGCACGCCGGTGGCGGTGGGACCTCTGTGGTGCGGGCGGACCGGCCGGCACGTGGGGTGCGGCGCGGGGATGGCGCCCGGCACGGCCACCCGCGGAGTGTGCGGGGCGCGTGCGGAGCGCCGTGACGGGGGACAGCCTGTGTCCACGGCGGACTCCGGCGCACCCCGCACGGACTCGCGCGGGGCGCCGCTTGAGGCGCGCCACCGGGTCGAGAACTCCCTGCGTGATGCCAGCCGGTCGGCGCGTCCCTTCAATCGCAGTATGAGTGCGGAAGCCGGAGGCGAACATGGGTCACAAGGGGACGATGCATCGCGGCGTGAGCGCACGCGCGAGGCGAATCCCGCGCCAGTCGCGCGCTTCACGCGCAGCACACGCACTTCTCACGAAACCGGGACGTACCTACCCGCGCGCGGCGATCCACGCACCGCGACAGGGCGCCTCGGGCCTGGGCTGGGCGTGCGACGAGCGGCGCTGCCGGCGCCAGACGGCGTCCGTCCGCGCGACGCACCCGTTGGGACGATTGCCGCGACCGGCGCGCACGCGGCATGCTTCACTGCCGCGACGAGTTCCCTTGAGCGGAGGTGCGACGTGCGTTCGTTCCGACGAGTCCTGTGGCCGGCGTTGTATGTGGCCTTGTTGTTCGCGCGCCCTGCTCTCGCGGCCGCTGCGCCGCAGTCGGCCGGCGCCGACACGCTCACCGTGGTGACGCTCAACCTGTGGCATGACCAGCACGACTGGCCGCGCCGCCTGGAGCGCATCGTGCGCGAGTTGGGCGCGCTGCGGCCCGACGTGATCTGCCTGCAGGAGGTGCTGCAGCATGCCACGCTGCCCAACCAGGCCGAGACGCTGGCGCAGCGGCTGGGCTACGCGTGGTCGTTCGCGACGGTCGACAGCGTCACGCGCGTGAAGCGCTACGGGAATGCGATCCTCACACGCCATCCGGTGCTCGATACCGGCGAGCACTTCCTGCGGCCGCTCGACGACTACCGCGTGGTGGCGCGCGTGCGCGTCTCGTTCCACGGCCATGTGCTCGATGTCTACGACACGCACCTGCACCACACGCGTGAGGGTGCCGCGATCCGTGCGGCGCAGATCGCCGACCTGCGTTCGTACATCCGTGACACGCGCGGACGCGAACTGGTGCTGCTGGCGGGTGACTTGAACTGCAGCCCCGACACGCCCGAACTACAGGCGCTCTCCCCCGAGTGGCTGCACGCGTGGGCGGCCGTGCACTCCGGACGGTTCGGACCGGAGGCCGCCACCATGAACCCGCTGTTCGAGCCCGAACCGCGGCAGATCGATCACGTGTTCGTGGCGCGCGACAGCCGCCCGGTGTTCTCGCCGGTCGAGGCCAAACGGTTGTTCGACCAGGTCGGGCCCGACAGCGTGTGGGCGACCGACCACTTCGGCGTGCTCACGCGCTTCACGATTCCCCCCGTTCTCGGCACTCCCGAGACCACGTACGCGCAGCACCTGGCGCTCGGCCGCGCCGCGGCTCGCCGCGACGAGCGTGCAGCGGCGCGGCATCACCTGCGCGAAGTGGACGCACAGTGCGGTGGGCACACCGGCGCGCAGGCCGGGCTGGCCGCGCTCGCCGCGCGCGACGGCGACCGCGAGCAGGCTTCGCGCTGGCTGGGCGCGATCGCGCGCTCGGGCATCGCGCACGCGTTCGCGCGCGACACGTCGTTCGCGCGCTGGGCGGACGATCCGACCTTCGCCGCACTCACGACCGGTTTCGAACGCAATGCGCAACCGCACACGACCAGTCGTGTGCGGCACGAGCTGCACGACCCGGAGCTCCTGGCCGAGGACGTCGTGTACGACGCGCGGGGCAAGCGCTTCCTGGTGAGCTCGATCCACCAGCGCCGCATCGTGGCGGTGAACGCTACCGGCCGCGTCACGCCGTTCAGCGTGCCGGGTGCGGACAGTACGTGGGGCCTGTACGGACTGGGGTTGGACGCCGCGCGCGGCCTGCTGTGGGCGAGCACCGCCGCGGGCCCGGAGTGCGACACCGTGCCGGCCGCCGAGATCGGCCGCACCGCCGTCGTGGCATTCGACCTGCGTACCGGCCGCGTGCGACGGCGGATCGAACTGCCCGTGAGCGGCACACGCCAGGTGCTGGGCGACCTGTGCGTGGGTGCCGACGGCAGCGTGTACGTGACCGAGTCCCTGGGCGGCGCGGTCTACCGCTTGCGCTCCGGTGCGAACGCGCTCGAAAGACTGGTGGCGCCCGGCACCTACCGTTCACCGCAGCAGCCCGCGCTCGCGGCCGACGGCCGCCACCTGTACGTGGCCGACTACTCGCGCGGCATCGGCGTCATCGACCTGGACCGCGGCACCGCGGGTTGGCTCCCGAAGCCGTACTCGCTGGCGTCGGGCGGCATCGACGGCTTGGTGCGCCAGGGCGACCGGCTGATCGCCATCCAGAACGGCACCGCGCCGCATCGCGTGCTGGCGCTGGATCTGACGCCGGCAGGAGACGCGATCACGGGCTGGCAGGTACTGGAGAAGGCCTCGCCGCGGATGGGCGAGCCCAACCACGGTGTGGTGATGGGCGACACCTTCGTGTGGATCGGCGACAGCGGTTGGGACCGAGTGAGCGACGATGGCAAGCTCGCGAGCCCGGCCGGGGCCACGGCACCGGTGCTCATGAGCCTGCCA
This sequence comes from Candidatus Eiseniibacteriota bacterium, assembly GCA_040081365.1. Taxonomy (GTDB): domain Bacteria; phylum Eisenbacteria; class RBG-16-71-46; order RBG-16-71-46; family RBG-16-71-46; genus JAIOPA01. The sequence continues at coordinate 4,426 of JBEBGT010000318.1, forward strand.
CTGCCGGCGCGGCCGCTGCGGAGCCTGGGACGCTGAGGCCAAAACCCTGCGCCGACAACTGGTTCCAGGACAACGGTTTCACGGGCTGACCTCAGGTGGCATCACAGGACGTCTGAGGATGCCACGACCCGGTGCTCGGAAGATCCGTGCTGGGCCTTCGGCGCGAACTTCGGGGCCCTCCCGGCTCTTCCGGACAACGGGTTACC
>JBEBGT010000319.1:0-4629 GCA_040081365.1 Candidatus Eiseniibacteriota bacterium
GCTTCACACGCTCTGGGCAGCGGCGTGGGAATCGCACGGGTGCGAAGGACTTGGAGGCGGCGGCCCGCAACGGCCGGGGCTCATTCGTTGCCGGATGCGCCGCGTCGTGCAGGGCGGAGTGGTCAGCCGCTGGCCGCTGACGACTCAGTCCCTGCCGCAGCCGAGCGCCCCGCGGGAGGGCGAGCCCGCCCGGCCCCGCGCGTGCACGGGACGGGCCGGGCGGACCGCAAGCGCGCGCATTGCAGCATCCGGTGTTGATGGGCACCTGCCCGCTTCGGTAAGCTACTCGCCACTCTCTTCCCCTGCCCTCCCCACGGAGTACATCCATGCGCCCCATCCTTGGCTCTCTCCTCGCCGCCCTGCTGTTGTCCTCGAGCACGCTCACGGCCACCGCCGCGACCCTCGTCAATGGCTCGTTCGAGCCTGGTCCAGCCGGCTTCACCGGCCAGTTCGTGGTGGGCGGCTCGACCGCCATCCCCGGCTGGACCGCCACCGACACGGGCGTCGAGTGGTACGCGCCGCTGCCGGCGGGATTCGGCGCCGCTCCTTCGGGCCAGTACGTCGTCGATCTGGCGAACTACGTGTACTCCGCCGGCGGGATCCAGCAGACGATCGCCACGGTCCCGGGCGAAGTCGTCTCGATCGGGTTCTTTCTCGGCACGCTCCAAGGACTGGGCCGGGATGGCACCTGCGAGATCGTGGTCTCGGCGGACGGAGTCACCCAGACATTCACCGCCGTCAATCACACCGGAGCGTTCGTCTATTCGCTCCGCACGTTCACGTTCGTCGCCGACGATGCCAGTGCCACGCTCTCATTCCGTTGCCTGCAGAACGCCAATGTTCATTTCGCCAACATCGATGGTGTGGCCGTGCAGACCGTCACGGCGGCGAGTGGTACGACCTGGGCGCGCGTGAAGTCGCTGTACCGCTGAGATCCCGTCGCCTCGCGGTGCCGGGCAGCGGCCGTCCTCCCCGGAGGGCGGCCGCTTCGTCATCTCCCCTGCGCCCCGGACCAGGGGGATCTCGCGGTGATCGTCCGCGAGCTCAGAGGTCCGCGAGGATCCGCGACACGAGCCAGTACGCGCCCGCTGCGGCGATGAGCAACGCCAGTGCGGTCACCACGCGCGCATGCCACGCGGGCCAGCGTCGCGCGAGCACGACCAGCAGCGGTGACACCGCGACCACCAGCACCGCCTGCCCCGCCTCGACGCCGAGGTTGAAGCCCGCGAGCGCCCAGCCGAGTGCGGCACGCGGCAGGCCGAACTCGGCCAACACGCTCGCGAAGCCGAAGCCGTGCACCAACCCGAACGCGAACGCGAGCGGCGCGCGCTGGTCGGCCGCCCGGCCGCGCGCGCGCAAGGTCTCGAACGCCACGACCACGATCGACAGCGCGATCATGGGTTCGACGATGCGCGCGCTCACGCGCACGAGCCCCAAAGCTGCGAGCGCGAGCGTCACGCTGTGTGCGAGCGTGAACGCCGTGACGACCTTGAGCAGTCGCGCGACGCCACCGCCCAGCAGCAACAGCCCGAGCACGAACAGGATGTGATCGGGTCCGATCGCGATGTGGTGCACGCCCGCCCAGACGAACGTGCGCAGCACCGCCCCCGTGCCCGCCACACCACCGGCGAATGCGCGCGCGTGCCGGTGCGACTCCGTGAGCACGTCCTGCAGCAGCAACGAGTCGCCGGCATACACGCTCACGTAGGTCTGGTGGTTCGTCACGCCCGGGAACAGCGGCCCGTCGAACTCGAGCTGCGCGGCGGGATGCTCGAGCGGTGCGACCAGTTCCAGCGTGGCCCCGCGACCCTGGGCGTCCGGGTGCGCCGACTCGTGACGCCACGCCAGTTCGCGCCCGTCGGCCCGCAGCGCGAAGCGCCGGCGCAGCGAATCGGCCAGCGTGGGACCCGCTCGGGCCACGAACTCGGGCTGCGAGAACCACTCCGGCATGGGCACACCGATCACCATGCCCGCGTCCTCGGCGTGCACCGTGAGCGACACGTCGATGCGGTCCGAGCGCCAGTGCAACTCCGCATGCGCATAGGACACGTCGTGCGCCTGCGCCACGCGCGCCGCGGGAAGTACGAAGAACGCGGCGAGCAGCGCCGCGCGCAGCCGTACTACCAAGCTGGCCTGCCCTCCGCCTGCGCCGGGGCGCGTCGCACGAACGTCAATGAAGCCCAGGTGCTCTCCCAGTCCGCGGCGGCGTCCGCCGAAGCCACCATGTGCACGACACTCACCAACCACTCACCCGGCTCGGCCACCGACAACACGACCTGACCATGCGCATCGGTGCGCTTGGCTTCGGCCACGCCCACGGAGTCGCGTTCGCTCAGCGGCCGCACACGGCCGTCGTCACCCAGTGGCTGACGGTACGTGTGCACGAGCGCGCCCGCCAGCGGCTTGCCCTGCCACAGCAGCCGCACGCGCAGCGACGGTTCGGCACCGGGCCGCGACTGCGGCACCAGTTCGAGCGGTTGACCCAGCACGGCCTGCGCGCGCCGCACCGACGTGCCGTCGACCCACGCCTTCGCACAGCGCCGGTAGCGTTCGCGGCCCTCGCGGGTGCTGCCGGCCTTCCGACGCGCGGCGAGCGGCCCGTCGAGGCCCTCCTCCTGGAGATAGGCGTCGAAGGCCGCACCCGCGAGCGTGATGCCCACGAAGTTCGACTGGTACTGCACCCAGAGCCCCGTGGTGTCGGGAAAAGTGAACCAGCCCCAGCGCGTCTCGCCCTCGGGCGCCATCGGCGTGAGGGAGAAGCGACGCTGGATGTGCCAGGCGAACTCCACCGCGCGCTGAGGGTCCCAGAGCTTGGCCTCGCCTTTGAAGCCCGTGCCGGCCGCAGCGCCGATCTCGACGGTCTGCCCGAGCCTAGGTGCCAGGTCGCTCATGGTGAGCCAGTACTCGTGCGCCGACACCGGTGCGGTGAGTGCCAGCGACAACGCGGCGAGGACCGTCAGCACGACCGTGCGACGGCGAGCCCGGCGCGAGCGGAGGTGGCGCGGCACCCCGTTCTCGGCACGCTGGGCGGACGGACACGTGGGCAGACACGGCTCGTGGCGACGGTCGGTCATGGGCTCTCCCGGAAGCAGTGCTCGTGATGGATCGGCGGTGTCCGGACCGGAAGGCACGCGCAGGGTCATCCGGGATGGGGGAATCCCAGCGGTGGGCCCCAGTCTGCGGAATGTCGCGCAGGGCCGTGGGGTGCCGAACGTGCAGCCGACGCCCGACGGGGGCTCACCGCGAACCCGCGCTCCCTCGGATGGACGAAGGTGCAACGCGCGATGTCGCAGGGGCGAGCGTAGAAGACGGCCGCGCCGCGCGCCAGTCCTCGATCGGACCCACGTCTCGTGCGCCGACCGCTGGCACCCGGAGGCAAGCGAAAGACCGCGCGGCGAAGGCACCACGCGGTCCTCGCGGTCGGGGTTCCCTGCAGATCCCCGATGCGCTCTCTGGCACGCCAACCCTCGCACCAGGTGCGCAGATCCGCGTGTGAGGAGGTCACACGCGAAAGCGAACCGACGGCTCGGTTGGTGGTTCAGGAGCGCGGGGGGCGCTTGGCGGGCGACGTCGTGCGCGCGGCCGGCATACTCACGGACATCGCGTGCCGCATCGTCCCATTCGACGACGGAGCGTCGAAGCCGGCATTCGCGACCATGGAGGCATCCGAACTCCCTCTCTCGGAGCTGGAGTCCCTGCCATCGTCGCCAGCCACGTCCCGCGAAGCAGCGGGGACCGGGCTGTCCGCGGTAGCCGGACCGCGGTGCGAATCGTCCGCGGTCGCCCGCGTCGGGCCGACCGCCTCACCACCGCGCTGGCATACCCCGAGCGTGCCGGCCACGGGGGCCGAACAGGCAACCGCCGTGCGCGGCGAGGTGCCGAGCACGAGTGCGGTGAGCAGGAGTAGCAAGGTGCATCGATGGCGCATACCACAATTCAAACGCATCCCGGTGCCGGTTCCAAGCGGATTCCGCAAGGGTGCTTCGAAGTTCGTTGAGAATGAACAGCACCGCATGCTTCCGAACATCTGGTCGAACACATACTGAACCGGCTGAGTTCAGGGGCGGACCCTGCAGCCCCGCGTTGGGACCAGCGATCGCGGCGATGCGCTTTCGCGATCCGGTCGTGGCGATGACGCGCTGGCTCACGCCACCCTCGCACCGTCAGGCGAAGATCGCGGACGCGCCACCTCACCGCGAACACTCCCGGGACGCCACACGCATCGGTCCGTGCCGAATGCACGAGGGGAGCGACGACACCCCCAGACACACGAAGGGGCACGTAGCACACCCACGCGCCACGCGCCCTTCGGCCGGGGTCCCTGCGATGTTCCCCCGAAAAATCGGATTGTCTTTTCGTGTCCGCGCGAGTTCGCGAGGAGCGAGAGCGGGCCACTGCTCCCCGCGTATCCCTCCGACTCCGTGGTGACCGTCGTCATCGCACTTGTCGCCGCGACTCGAACGCTCTATCTAGCATACAACACGCCGACACCGAAGTGTCCGTGTGAAATTCCAATTTCAGCTCCGCGCTCCGCCAAGCTCCGTCGCACGCGCGATGAAAGTTCCAACACATTTCGAGAGCGTCGAGGCAAGCCCACGTTCAAGGCATGGTCGTGCCACCGAGTGGGGC
>JBEBGT010000320.1:0-4613 GCA_040081365.1 Candidatus Eiseniibacteriota bacterium
GTCCAGAATCGTCTCAAGGGGCTGTTCAAGACACCCATTCCCATCCTCAACGAGGTGGGCGGGCATGTCCTGGCCACGCGTGGCAAGAAGTTCCGCCCGACGCTCCTGCTCCTGACCGCCAAGCTGCGCGGCCATCTGGGTGAGGATGCGGTGACGTGTGCGACCGTGGTCGAACTGGTCCATGCGGCGGCGCTCATCCATGACGACTCGGTCGACCGCAGTCACCTGCGGCGCGGCATGCCGACGGTGAATGGACTGTGGACCGACGAGATGGCGATCATCATGGGCGACTACATGTACGCCCAGTCCATGTCGCTGTTGGTCGACAACGGTCACAACACCGCGATGAGCATCCTCGCGCGGGTGGTGAGCGAGATGTCGTGCGGCGAGGCCATGGAGTTCCAGCACGCCTACGACCTCGACGTCGATGAGGTGACCTACGAAGAACTGATCCGCGCCAAGACGGGCTCGCTCATCGGGGCCTCCACCGAGATCGGCGCCGGGCTGAACGGCGGGTCACGCGACTTGAAGCGGCGCGAGCGCTACAAGCAGTTCGGCGAGAAGGTCGGCGTGGCGTTCCAGATCGTCGACGACCTGTTCGATTACCTGTCGGATTCCGACGTCACGGGCAAGCCGGTCGGCTACGACCTCGCCGAGGGCAAGGTCACGTTGCCGCTGATCGCGGCCCTGCGGCAGGCCACCGATTCGGACCGCAAGAAGCTGCGTCTGCTCGCGGGTCGCCGCAAGTGGACGAAGGGACAGTGGAGCCAGCTCACCGCGCTCATCGAGCGCACGGGCGGCTTCCAGTACGCGCGTGACCGTGCGGCCACCTTGGCCGAGGAGTCGCGGCGCATCCTCGCCGGCGAGCGCGCCAGTGCCGCTCGCAAGGCGCTCGATGCGGCCATCGACTACGCCATCCAGCGTGACCATTGAGCCCGGCTGGGAGGCCGTCATGACACCGCCGCGCTCGTCCAAGAAGCTCGTAGGCGTCCAGTTGCTGAAGGCGGCCGCCGAGGCCGCCGCCAGCAAGAAGGCCGTCGACATGGTCGGCATCGACCTGTCGCACCTCCAGGGCGTGGCCGACTACTTCCTCATCTGCTCCGGCACCAGCGAGCCGCAGGTCAAGGCGATCGCCGATGCGATCGAGGACCAGCTGCGCCCGCTCGGCGCCAAGCCCTGGCATGTGGAAGGTCAGGAGTACAAGCGCTGGGTGCTGCTCGACTACGTCGACGTCGTCGTGCACGTGTTCCACGAGAAGACGCGAGAGTACTACCTGCTCGAGCGGCTGTGGGGCGATGCGAAGAGAGTCGACCTTGGTGTGGAATGAGCTGAAGTCCGGACTCGCGGCCGCGCTGGCCGCGGCGGGCATCGACGCGGGCGACCGCCTCGAGCGCATCGAGCTCGCCATCCCGCGCGAACGCGCTCATGGCGACTGGACCACGAACATCGCCATGATCCTGGCCAAGGCGGCGAAGCAGCCGCCGCGTGCCGTGGCCGACGCGATCGCGAAGCACTATCCGCTCGACGGTTCGCCATTCCGCGCCGTCGAGGTGGCGGGGCCCGGCTTCCTCAACTTCCGCTATCGCGACGAGTTCCTGGCCGCCCTGCCGGCGCGGATCCTGTCGGCGGCCGGCGCATTCGGGCGTTCCGAGGCCGGCGCGGGCGAGCGCATCGTCGTGGAGTACGTGAGCGCGAACCCGACCGGACCCATGAACATCGTGAGCGCGCGCGCCGCCGCCGTGGGTTCGGCACTCGTGCGTGTGCTCGAGGCGGCGGGTTGGCGCTCGGCGAGCGAGTTCTACGTCAACGATGCCGGCAACCAGGTCGACCTGCTGGGCGAGTCCATGGCGGCGCGCTTCGCCGAGAGCATCGGCGAGACGCGGGCGTTGCCCGACGAGGGCTATCGCGGTGAGTACGTGCGAGAACTGGCGCGGCAGCTGCCCGAGGCCGACGCGCGCGCTGCCCTGGCGCGTCCGGACGGTTCGCGCTGGTTCCGCGACCAGGCGCTGGCGCGCGTGGTCGAGTGGCAGCGCGGGGACCTGGCGCGTTACGGCGTGACGTTCGACCGCTGGTTCCTGGAGTCCGTGCTGCACCCGGACGCGGTCAGCGCCACGCGCGCGGCACTCGAGGGGCGCGGTGTCACGTATCGTGCGGAGCGCCCGGAGGGTGTGACCGAGGCGGCGGAACAGCGCGTCAAGACCGAGGCGGGCGCGGCCGCCGGCGGCGGCATGGCCACGTGGCTGCGCACGTCGCAGTTCGGCGACTCCATGGACCGCGTCATCGTGCGCACCGATGGCCGGCCCACGTACCTCCTGCCCGATATCGCCTATCACCAGGACAAGCGCCAGCGCGGCTTCCGGCGGGCGATCAACCTGTGGGGCCCGGACCATCATGCCTACATCGCCACGCTCAACGCCGGCCTGCGTGCGCTCGGTCTGGAGGACGACTTCCTGCACGTGCTCATCGTGCAGCAGGTGAACCTGCTGCGCGACGGCCAGACGGTGAAGATGAGCAAGCGCGCCGGCGAGTTCGACACGCTCGCGGACCTCGTCGAGGAGGTTGGCGTGGACTGCGCCAAGTTCTTCTTCCTCATGCGCACCACGAACTCGCACCTCGACTTCGACCTCGAACTGGCGAAGCGGCAGGAGAAGGACAACCCGGCGTACTACGTGCAGTACGCGCACGCGCGCTGCTCGAAGCTGCTGCGCGACGGCGTCGAGCAGGGGCTCGCCCCAGCCCCCGGACCGCTCGCCGAGCCGGCCGAGGTGGCGCTCGTGCGCCAGCTCGCGACCTGGCCCGAGGTCGTGCGCGGGGCGGCGGAAGCGCGCGAACCGCACCGGATCCCGGCCTTCCTCGTCGACACGGCGGGCGAGCTGCATCGCTTCTACGCTTCGTGCCGCGTGTTCGTGGATGACGCCGCGGTGGCGCGGCACCGGTTGCACCTGTGCGCGGCGACGGCGCAGGTGTTGCGCAATGGACTTGCACTCATGGGTGTCTCTGCACCCGAGCGGCTCGAACGGCTCACCGAGGCGGACGCGTGAACGCACCTCCCCAGCAGCGGCCCCAGCGCATCCTCGTGGTGGGCTCGGTCGCGCTCGACAGCATCAAGACGCCGTACGGCGAGGCCACCGAGGCATTGGGTGGCTCCGCGTCGTACTTCTCGTGCTCGGCCAGCCACTATGCCCCGGTTTCGGTCGTGGCCGTGGTCGGCAAGGACTTCCCCGACGCGCATCGCGAGACGTTCGCGAGCCGCGGCATCGACCTGGGCGGGCTCGAGGCCGCCGAAGGCCGGACGTTCCGCTGGCGCGGCGAGTACATGGCCGAGCTCGGCCATGCGCACACGCTCGAGACGCAGCTCAACGTGTTCGCCGACTTCCATCCGAAGCTCACCGACGAGCACCGCCGCATCCCGTACGTGTTCCTCGCGAACATCGATCCCGAGCTCCAGCTCGAGGTGCTGTCCCAGATGCGCAAGCCACGCCTCGTGCTGAGCGACACCATGAACTACTGGATCGCGCGCAAACCGGACAAGGTGCTCGAGGTGCTGCGCAAGGTCGACGTGGCGCTCCTCAACGAGGAGGAGGCGCGTGCGCTCGCGGGGGAGACCCACCTGTCGCGCGCGGCCGAGCGGCTGCTCGAACAGGGCGCGCATGCCGTGATCATCAAGAAGGGCGAGCACGGTGCGCTCTACCACTCGCGCGAGGAGCGATTCCTGACCCCCGCCTATCCGGTGGTGGCGCTCACCGACCCGACCGGCGCCGGCGACTCGTTCGCGGGCGGGTTCGTGGGGTTGGTCGCGCGCTTCGACCGCGCCGACGGCGAGGTGCTGCGTCAGGCCATGGCGTGCGGCACGGCGATGGCGTCACTCGCGATCGAGTCGTTCTCGCCCAAGCGCCTCGTGGAGACCACGGCCGACGAGATCGAGGGCCGCGTCACCGAGCTGCACGGGCTCGTGCATTACGACAAGTTCCCCATGTTCTGACCGCGCTCGAGCCACGAACGCCCCCGTGCGCAGGATCACTCCGGCGCGGGGGCGTCCGTGTCCAGAGCGGGAGCGCCGCGGGCCCCGGACGGCCGGAAGGCCGCCGGCGCCGCAGGCCGGGACAGGAGCGCGGGACAGCACCCCGGGGGGCGGGAGCGCCGTTCACATTTCGGCCGCGCATATTTCGTGCCGCTCAACTCATGCCTTCACTGGGGGTTGCAGGCGTGTGCTAAGATGCCACCTGCGAGTTTTCCCGTCCGTGTCCCATCGCTGGAAGGTAAGACCATGATGGTATCCCCCCTTGCCGTGCGGGCCGAGGCCGCGATCCGGCGACTTCGTGACGTCGATGGAGTGAGTGTCCAGGCCGAGGGCGATGAGCTCACCGAGATCCACGTGGTGAGCAGCAGCGCCCGTAGCCCCAAGCAGGTCGTCCGCGACGTCCAGGCCATGCTGCGCACCGAGCTGGGCGTGGCGATCGACCACCGCATCGTGTCGGTGGCGCTGGTGCGCGCGACGGAGCTTGCCCCGGGCGCGGTCCCTGCCTCCTCGGGCCCGGTCGCCCCGCCGGCGCCCGTGCTGGCAGCCGCCACACCCGCCCCGGAACCCGCGCGAGGCACCGCCGCCGCCCCGG
>JBEBGT010000321.1:0-4609 GCA_040081365.1 Candidatus Eiseniibacteriota bacterium
GCGCGATGCCGGTGTGGTGCGCACGGCCGCACGGGCGTTCGCCGCGTGCATGGAGCCCGGGGAGGATGGCCTCGCGGGCCCGCGTGCCGTGCGCACGCTGGTCGACCACGCCGAGGCCGGCGCGGTGCGCGCGGGGCTCGTGGGCGCGCTGCTCGCGCTGGGTGATGCGCGCGTCAAGCCGTTGCTCGCCGGTCTGTGGCGTGCGCTCCCCGACGACGCCGGCGCGGATCTGCTCGCGCTGCCGCGCCCGCTCGCCACGCGGCTCGAGACCGACTGGCTGCTGGACTGGCTCGAGGATGCCGAGCCCGCCACGTTCGCGCGAGTCGCGGCGTCGTTGGCGCGATTGCCGGCCGATGGCGCGGGCCGCGTGCTCGAACTGGAGCGCGCGTTCCCGGCCCCGCCCGAGGGCGAGGGCTTCGCCGTGCGGCGCGAGTGGCCGGCCGTGGCGCTGGGCTCGAGCCTCACCGAGCGCTTCATGAGCCTCGCACGCCGTGCCGAGCCCGGCGCGTTCGATGCCGTGCTCGCGGCCTGGGGCCTGAAGCGCTAGCGGGCTTTGTCGCGCGGCTTCATCTGCTCGCCGACGATGCCTGCGATCACCGCGCCCAGGATCACGATCGAGCCGAGCACGGCAGTGGAACCCGGGCGTTCATGCCGCACGAGGACGCCCAGCACCAGTGCCACCACGGGCACGATCACCGACACGAAGCTGATGCGCGTCACCGACCAGCGCGCGATGAGCCACGCGAACGTGGCGAACGCACCCAGCGAACCCACCACGGTGAGGTAGGCGATCGGGATCCACGCGCTGCCCTGCGGCATGGCCTGCGTCTCGTGCATGAGGAAGCTGAACGCCAGGCACATGACGGCGCCGACGCCGTGCGCCACGGCGTTGGTGGCGAACGGGTCCGCGCCCGGCGCGCGCTTGAGCAACACCCCCGCGAGCCCCGCGGTGGTGGCGGCCAGGAACACGGCCAGCAGCCGGATCGCGTCGAAGCCGCCGCTCATCTGCGACGAGAACAGCAGTGCCACGCCCGCGATGGCCACGATCGAGGCGATGATGATGCGCGGCCGGAGCGGCTCCAAGCCGGCGACGCGCGCGAACAGCGCGGTGGTGAGCGGGATGGTGGCGTAGAGCACCGCCGCGATGCCGCTCGGCACGCGCTGCTCGCCCCAATACAGCAGCGGCAGGCTGATCCCGAAGTCCACGACGCCGAACCACGCTGCCGCCTCGAGCTGCGCGCCGCGCGGCCACGGCCGGCGGAGCGCCTGCACGATGAGCGCGAACATCACCGTGGCCAGCGCCAGGCGCACGGTGGCCGCCCACACGGGCGGTGTGGTGTCGTTGCCCATGCGGATGAACAGGAACGTGCTGCCCCAGATCGAGCAGCAGATCGCGAACGCCAGCCACGGCAGCGCGCCGCCCGCGTTGTGCCCGGCGTTCGCCGACGGTGCGCCGGGCGTGCTCACGTTGGCGTCGGGCGGCGCGGCGGAACTCATGCCGGGCACGCGGACGCGGAGGCACGGGCCTTCCGCGCGACGGTGCGCGTCACTCGGTGGTGTCCGGTTCGGTCGCGCTCGTGGCCGCGGCGGGCACCGCCAGTTCGCGCGCGATGCGGGCGGCGGCATCCTCGTTCAACCAGTAGCGCGAGCCGTCGGACTGCCGCGACATGAACTTCCAGTCCACGAGCGAGCGCCGGATGAGCGCCCAGTCCGCGAACGTGTGCCCGTCCATGACGATGAAGTTCAGTTCGCGCTCGCTGTACTGCTTGCCGGGCTCGAAGCGCTGCGCGAGCAGCGCGACCGCCATGCGCTGCACCTTGTGGCGCGACGGCCACTGGCAGAGCCGGCCGTTGTCGTCGAGGAACGGCCGCAGTTCGCGGGGCAGCGAGGACTTGTCCATGCCGGGAATCTAGCAGACCTCCGCGCTCGGCGCGGCAGGGCTCGCGCCCGTGCGCCCGGCTGGCCCGGAGCGCTCGCGCGGGAGTAACTTGGGGCCTGCGCAGGACTCACTGCGCACCGGCTCTGGCCACCCGATACCCCGGAGAGTCCCCGTCATGCGTGAAGACGACCTGTTGCGACTCCGCTGGATCGCCGATCCCCAGATCTCACCCGATGGCCGGTCGATCGCGTTCACGCTGGTGCGCATCGACGCCGACGAGGACGAGTACCGCACCGACCTGTGGCTGATCGCGGCCGACTCGCTCGCCGGCCCCGCCGAGCCGCGCGCGCTCACCTACGACGGCCGGTCCGCGCAGCCGCGCTGGTCGCCCGACGGCGCCCAGTTGGCGTTCGTGCGTCGTGCCGAGGCGGCCAAGCCGCCGCAGGTGCACGTGCTGCCGCTCGCCGGCGGCGAGGCGCGCGCATTGACCACGCTCGAGAAGGGCGCGTCGTCGCCGTGCTGGTCGCCCGACGGCACGCGCATCGCGTTCCTGTCGGGCCACGATCCGGTGCTCGACGTGAAGGACGTGAAGAAGCCGAAGCACGAGCCAGCCCGTGTGGTCACCACGCCGGAGTTCCGCTGGAACAACGAAGGGTTCACCGACTTCGACCATCTGGACCACGTCTGGGTGGTGAGCGCCGAGCTCGGCGAGCCGCGCCAGCTCACGCGCGGCAAGCGCTTCAAGGAGGGCGGCCTCGCGTGGTCGCGCGACGGCAAGCACCTGCTGTTCGCCAGCGACCGCCGGGCGGCGCCGTGGTTCGAGACCCCGGGCGATGACAATGACATCGTGGCGGTGAGGGCCGAGCTGGCCGAACCCACGGAGGGCGAGGCGTTGGTGAAGGTGGCCGACATCGCCGGGCCGATCCTGGCGTTCTGCGAGGGCAGCGACGGCCGGTTGCTGGCGGTGGGCGACATCCGGCACGGCAAACCCAACACCTACGAGGCCTCGGACCTGCTGCTGTTCGAGGGCGCCTGGCCGCAGACCCAGCCCCGCGTGCTCACCAAGGGGCTCGACCTGCACGTGGGCGAGGGTATCAACTCGGACCAGCACCCGCCGCGTGGCGGTGGCGCGTTCGTGCTCGGCTTCGGCCCCGGCGACAAGAGCGCGCTGTTCGTGCACGCCAAACGCGGTGCCGCGCATCTGGCGAGCTGCGACCTCGCGACCGGCGCCGTGACCGACCTCACCGGCTCCGACCTCGAGGTCATCGCCGGCACGGTGTCGGCCGATGGCCACCGCGTCGCGCTCACCGCCGGTTCGCTGCGCATGCTCGGCGACCTGCACGTGTTCGACGTCGAGTCGCGCACGCTCACGCGGCTGTGGGGTGCGAACGACGACCTGCTGGCGAGTGCCAACCTCGGCGAGGTGGAGGAGATCATCTACCCCTCGAGCGACGGCACCAAGATCCAGGGTTGGATCGTGAAGCCGCCCGGCTTCGACGCGCACCAGAAGTACCCGCTCATCCTGCAGATCCATGGCGGGCCGCACACGGCCTATGGCGTGGGCTTCTTCCACGAGTACCGCATGCTGGCCGCGGCCGGCTACGTGGTGCTGTACACGAACCCGCGCGGCAGCACGAGCTACGGCCAGAAGTTCGCCGACTGTATCCAGTACGAGTTCCCGGGTGTCGACCACGACGACCTCATGGCCGGCGTGGACTTCGTGGTGGCCAAGGGCTACATCGACGAGGCGCGCATGGGCGTCACGGGCGGTAGTGGCGGCGGGCTGCTCACGAACTGGATCATCGCCAAGACGCACCGGTTCGCCGCGGCCATCACCCAGCGCTGCGTGTCGGATTGGGCGGGCATGTTCTACTCGTGTGACTTCGCCATGTTCCACCCGTTCTGGTTCCGCGGCGCGCCGTGGGAGCACCCGGAGGACTTCGCCCGGTGTTCGCCCATGACCTACCTGCCGCAGATCGAGACGCCGCTCATGGTGATCCACTCCGAAGAGGACTGGCGCACTCCGATCGCGCAGGGTGAGGTCATGTTCCGCGGGCTCTACTACCAGAAGAAGCCCGTGGTCATGGTGCGCTTTCCGGGCGAGAACCACGAGCTGTCACGTAGTGGCACACCCAGTCATCGCGTGCAGAACCAGCAGCACATCCGGCGCTGGTTCGACCACTGGCTGATGGGCAAGCCGGCGCCCGAGTATGGCGTGCCTGCGGCGAGTGAGCTGGCGGGCGCGGGGAGGGTGAAGTAGTGGCGCCGGAGATCGACGACCTTGGCTTCACTTGGCGCGCCACCAAGGCGGGCGAGGTCCAGCTGAGCCATCATGGCAAGCTCGCCACCACGCTGCGCGGCCTCGCGGCCGCGGACTTCCTGGCCGAGGCCGAGTCGGCCGATGACGCCGCGCTCCAGCAGCTCATGGCGCGGCTCACGGGCAACTACCGGCGCGGCAACGAGCGCACGGCGCGGAACCACCCGCGCAACCGCTAGCGGCTCAGCGCAGGCCGTGCAGCCAGGCGCCGAGCGTGTCGCGCTCGGCGTCGGTCATCCCGGTGAGGTTGCCGAGCGGCATGGTGCGCGTCTCGATCGCACGCACCTGCACGCGCGCGGCCATGGCCTTCAGGCGCTCCGCGGAGTCGAGCTTCACGCCGCTCGGGGGCTCGGGGAACGACGGGTTCGTGGGATGCTCGGAGTGGCAGGTGGTGCAGCGCCGCTCCACGATCG
>JBEBGT010000322.1:0-4569 GCA_040081365.1 Candidatus Eiseniibacteriota bacterium
CGGGGTCGCGGGCTGCCGGGGGCTGCGCGGGATGCGGACCCGCGGGCGGGCTTGGCATCGATCCGTGCAGCACGGGCGGTTGTCGCGGCACGGAGCGGCCGCCTACCGGGCCCCCCCGCACGTCCGCAGAAGTCTACCAGCCCTCGCGCCCGAGCGGGGTGCCGTCGTGCAGTGCTACGGTGCCGGACTCGGAAGCAAGCCCATCGCCATGGAGGTGCCCCCGATGTTCCGCCGAATGCTGCCGGCCGTGCTGCTCGTCGCGCTCGCCGCCACGCCCACCGCCGCCGCCATTGCGCCATGGTCGATCGACGACGTGCTTGCCCTGAAAGCTGTGCACGACCCGCGCGTCTCGCCCGACGGCACGCGCATCGTGTACGTGGTCACCGAGCTCACCGCCGACAGCTCGGCCTACCAGTCCGACCTGTGGCTGGGCGTCATCGCCACCGGAGAGCAGCGCCGGCTCACCACGTCGCGCTCCAACGAGGACTCGCCGCGCTGGTCTCCGGACGGCCGCACCATCGCGTTCGTCTCGGATCGCGGCAAGGACGGCGCGCCGGGCGCGGGCAACCAGGTCTGGACGTTGTCGCTGGACGGCGGTGAACCCGCAGCACTCACGAGTGTGGACCCCACGGTGATCGGGTTCGAGTGGTTCGCCGATGGCAAGCGCGTCGCCTATCTGGCCCCCGAGCCCGCCACGGCCGCCGGCCGCGCACGCGCCGCCGCCAAGGACGACTCGTGGCTCGCCTCCGAGCATCCGGGCTACACGCGCGTTTGGGCCATCGATGTGGCCTCGCGCAAGACCGACCCCGTCACGCCGGCCGATGCATTCGTCACCGCGTTCACCGTGGCACCCGATGGCCGGCGCGTAGTGTACGCCGCGCAGGACGAACCCGGCCCCACCGGACAGTTCGATTCCGACCTGTGGTCCGTGCCCACCACCGGCGGCAAACCCACGGCGCTCGTGCAGCGGCCGGGCATGGACCAGCGCCCGCGCTTCTCGCCCGACGGCCGCTACGTGGCGTTCCTGTCGCACGATGGCAAGAGCGGCGGCAACTCGAGCCCCGTATCGGTGTGCATCGTACCGGCCGCGGGTGGCGCGGTCGTCAACCTCACGCCCGATTTCGACGAACGCATCGGTGGCGCCGGCATCGCAGGCGAGCACGCGTGGACCACCGACAGCCGCTCGGTGCTGTTCGGCTCGCCCGACCGCACCACGATCCGCGTGTTCCGCGCGTATGTGGAGCCGCGCGACGTGGAAGCCGTGACGCGCGCAGACGGCGTGAGCGACTGGCCGAGTGCGGCGTCGAACGCCGATGTACTGGCGTGGACCCACGAGGACGCGCTGCATCCCGGCGACCTCTGGGTGTGGGAGCCTGCTCGCGGTGAACCGCGCCGATTCACCGACCTCAACGCTTGGACGCGCGAGCGCCCGAGCTTCCCCGTTCAGGTGGTGAGTTGGCCCGGCGCGGATGGCCAGACGGTCGAGGGCCTCATGTACCTGCCGCCGGTGGCCAAGCTCGGCAACAAGGCACCGCTGCTGCTCAGCGTGCACGGCGGACCGGCCGCGAACCACGCGCAGTACTTCACGGCGATGCAGGAGGGCATGGCGCTGGCCAACTTCCTGCAGCGCGGTTGGGCCGTGCTGCTCCCCAACCCGCGTGGAAGCGCGGGCTATGGCACCGCGTGGCGCACGGGCAATCGGCGCGACTGGGGCGGCAAGCCCTACGACGACCTCATGCGCGGCGTCGACATGATGATCGCCAAGGGCTACGCAGACTCCACGCGGCTGGCGGTGACCGGTTGGTCGTACGGCGGCTACATGACGTCCAACATCGTGGGCCGCACGAACCGCTTCCGCGCCGCGCTCGCCGGCGCGGGCCCGGTCGACATGGCCGCCATGGCCGGTACGTGCGATATCCCGATCCTGTGCCGCACCGCCATGGACGCATGGCCGTGGGAGGACCCGCAGGTCTACCTCGAGAACTCGCCGCTCACGCGCGCGGGCAACGTGCGCACGCCCACCGCCTTCATCCATGGTGCCGCCGACACGCGCGTGCCCACGTCACAGAGCTGGGAGATGTATCGTGCGCTGCGCAAACGCGGGGTGCCCACGGACCTCATGACGCTGCCCCGCGAGGGCCACGGCCCCGAGGAACCGCGCCACCTGCGCACGCTCATGGAGTGGAGCTACGACTGGCTCGCGCGCTGGACGCTCGGAGCGCCGGGCAAGACCAGCACTCCAGGTAACGCTACACGCCACTGACACCCGCCACGCTCACCCCCATCACGCAAGAGGTCCCGTGTCGCGCGAACCGAACTCCCTGAACACCCCTTGGCCGCACATCGGCCTGCTGTTGCTGCGCGTGGCCGCATCGTCGCTCATGCTCACGCACGGCATTCCCAAACTGCAGAAGCTCATGGCCGGTGGTGACATCAAGTTCTTCGACTTCCTGGGCCTCGGCCCCATGCCGTCGCTCGCACTGGCCGTGTTCGGCGAGGCGATCGCGCCGATCCTGGTGATGCTCGGGCTGTTCACGCGCTTCGCGGCGTTCCCGCCCGCGTTCACCATGGCCGTGGCCGCCGTCATGGTGCACGGCGCCGACCCGCTGGGCGAGAAGGAGTTGGCGCTCCTTTACCTGCTGCCGTTCGTGACGCTCATGTTCACGGGCCCCGGCCGCTGGAGCCTCGACAGCCTGCGCACGCGCAGGACGGGCGGGTTCCGCACGCACTGAGCATGGCCCGGCGTGGGGTTGCCGGTCTACAGGGCCTGCACCCCCGCGCTGCGACGCACCCCGGCCCTGAGCGAACGCGAAGCAGGCCCGACATCTCCCGACCCACCAAAGACTTGCAGGGCGCCGCGCAGGGGGCGCACTCGATTCGCTGGAGCCAGGAAGGCTCTCTCGATCAGCGCGCCCGCGCCTATGATCTCGAATGTCAATTCGCTATCGATGTCATACCAAGGTCGAGTAAGCTCGACCTCGTCGGCGCCCCCCGACCCTGAGTGCACACCGGCCCCAGACGGCTTGCCCGGGTCTCATCTGCTGTCGATGTGCATTCGACGGAACTGTGCCACGCGCCCACACCGGCGGCACGACCGTCAGGGAACGGATCGGAGGACGCATGAGAACTCGCGTGGTCGCACTCGCCCTGTTCGCCGCCTTGCTCGCGACAGCTGCACACGCCGCGGGCAGCAGTCTGCGCTGGAACGCGTGCTACACCGATGGCGGTGCCCGTGTCCGGACCTCGGCCTGCAGCTCGAACCTCGGCAATGCCGGCACGATGGTCGGCTCGTTCGTGCTCGACTCCGATGTCGCAGGAGTCACCGGCGTGGAGTGCACGCTCGACGTGTCGGGTTCGAATGCAAGCCTGCCTGCGTGGTGGCTGTACAACGCGCCGGGTGGCGTCCTCGGTTGCCGTGGCAGCGCGCTCGCGGCCAACGGCGCGATCTCCGGATCGGCGGTCCACTGCACCGACTGGGCGGGCGGGTCCGCGGCTGGCGGCCTCATCAGTTACACGACCGGATTCTCCGGTCCGAACACGGCACGCCTGCGCGTCGGATTCGCGGTCGCCGCGCCGATCGACCTCACGGCGAGCACGGACTATTTCGCATTCAACGTGAACATCTCCAACGCCAAGTCCACCGGCACGGGCTCGTGCGCCGGCTGCAGCGAACCGATCTGCATCGCCGTGAATGATGTGAAGGTCTACCCGGGTGCCAACCCGCCCCTGCAACTCACCACGCCCGCGTATGGCGCCAAGTCCGAGATCGTCTCGTGGCAGCCGAACGTGCCTGGCTCCGTGTGCGACTTCTCGGGTGTGCCCGCCTACTCCGTGAACACCAGCGTCTCCGGACGCGGCTCCGTCGTTCGCTCGCTGCCGGGTCCCACTTATGTGGCGGGAACCGAGCTGACATTGATCGCCGCAGCTCGGCCGGGTGACCGTTTCGTGGCCTGGGCGGGCGACACCTCCGCCACGGCGACGACCCTGCCGCTCAACGTGCAGCGCAACCTCGACCTTTTCGCGACCTTCGAGCGCGATCCGGCCGCGAACCCCGCGTTGCTCACGATCACCGATGTGCCCAACGACCAGGGCGCCTCGGTCACGGTGAGCTGGAATCGCAGCGCCATCGACGACCCCTCGATCCCGGACGAACTGTGCTGCTACCGCATCGAGCGCGCGCTCAACTCCGACATCAACTCCCCGTGGGTCGTCGTGAGCAGCAACCTGGGCGCCAATGAACTGGACAGCTACTCGCAGGTCGTGAGCACCGATGCCGACGCCACACCGACGGACCTGGCCGTGCGTCGCTACCGCGTCGTGGCGGTCGCCAACGGCGCCGCTGCGGAATGGGTCTCCAACGAGATCGCGGGGGCCTCGATCGACAACATCGCGCCGCCGAGCCCTGCCTCGGTCTCTGGCGTCATGAGCACCGGCGCGGCCACGCTGTTCTGGCCGGCGGTGAGCGTGGCGGACTTCGACCACTACGCGATCTACCGTGCTGCCGACGGCCCGCCGGCGATCGACGCTGCGCACCGCGTGGCCACCACCACCGGCACCGACTTCAACGAC
>JBEBGT010000323.1:0-4569 GCA_040081365.1 Candidatus Eiseniibacteriota bacterium
ATGTGTATAAGAGACAGGATGGAAGCGGATCACATCGCCCGCCTCTTGCAGGTTCATGCCGAAATCGACCAGGTTCACCACGATTTGCGCGTGCCCCTGCGGCTGCATGTCGCCACCCATGAGCCCGAACGCCATGACCGGTGCGCCGTCCTTGGTCATGAACGCGGGGATGATGGTGTGGAACGGCCGTTTGCCCGGCGCCTACGAGTTGGGCCGGCCGGGCTTCAGGTCGAACAGGTTGCCGCGGTCCTGGATGCCGAAGCCGAGCGCCGGGATGCAGTAACCGCTGCCGAAGCCGGTGTAGTTGCTCTGGATGAGTGACACCATCATGCCGCTGGCATCCGCGGTGCACAGGTAGGTGGTCTCGCGCCGGTTGAGCGCCGCGGGCTCGCCGGGCAAGTCCGTGTTCGCGGCCTGCTTCATGTCGATGAGTGGCAGTCGCGACTTGGCGTAATCCTTGGAGATGAGCGCGGCGACCGGGATCTTCACGAAGTCGGGGTCGGCGTAGTAGCGCGCGCGATCGGCGAACGCCACCTTCTTGGCCTCGGTGAACACATGCCAGAAATCCGCCGAGTTGCGCCCCATGGACTTCAAGTCGAACGCCTCGAGCAGGTTCAGGAGCTGCAGCGCGGCGATGCCCTGTCCCGGCGGTGGCAGCTCCCACACCGTGTAGCCGCGGTAGTCCGTGCTCACCGGGTCCACCCACTCGGATCTGTGCTTGGCGAAGTCCTCGAGCGTGAAGAAGCCGCCGTTCGCCTTGGAGTACTTCACGAACTCCTCGGCGATCGCCCCCTTGTAATACGCGTCGCGGCCTTTGTCGGCGATCTGCTGCAGCGACCTGGCGAGTGCGGGGTTCTTGAAGATCTCGCCCTCGAGCGGCGCGCGGCCGCCCGGCATGAACACATCGGCGAAGCCCGGCTTGTCCTTGAAGCGCGTCACCGAGCGGCCCCAGTCGCCGGCGATCACGGGCGACAGCGGGAAGCCGTCGCGCGCGAACGCGATCGCGGGGGCCAGGTCGCGCGCGAGCGGCAGCTTGCCGAACCTGCCATGCAGTTCGGCCCAGCCGTCCACACAACCCGGCACGCTCCACGAGTACGGCGAGTAGAGCGGGATGGTGCCGTCGGCCTCGGCCGGGATCTGCTCGGCCTTCAAGTTCAAGGGCGAGCGCCCACAGGCATTGAGGCCGTAGAGCTTCTGGGTCTTGGGGTCCCACACGATCGCGAACAGGTCTCCGCCGATGCCGTTGGCGGTGGGCTCCATGAGTCCCAGGCACGAGTTGGCCGCGATCGCGGCGTCCACCGCACTGCCGCCGGCCTTCAGCACCTCGAGCGCGGCCTGCGCCGCGAGCGGCTGCGCGCACGCCACCATGCCGTGCTGGCCGTACACGACCGAGCGCGTGGCCGTGGCGCGGCCGGTGCCGGGCGTGCCGGCGTGGGCGTCGAACTCCGGAGTGGCCGCGCTCACGACGAGCACCGTGGCCAGCAGGACCGAGTGGACAATGCGGGAGCGGGGCATGACAGCTCCTTCAGGATGGAGGGAACGGGTCGCATGTTGCCGGCGACCCTACGCCCGGCGGGCACGGTGAGCAATACCCAGCACGGCCTCGACGCTCCCACGCGCACAGGCCGCGAGCCGCATGGGCCGCGGCCGGCGCGGGTTTGTGAGCCCTCGGGAGCGCGCCTATACTCGGTGCGCCATCCACTCCCAGACCGTTCCGCGCGCTTCGTAGCGCGCTCTCTTCTTTATTCCAGGAGCACCGTCATGGCCCGCTTCACCGGTGTGGACTTCTACGAGATCGATTCGCTCCTCCAGGAGGACGAGATCCAGATCCGCGACCATGTGCGCGGCTGGGTCGAGGACCGTTTCCTCCCGCTCATCGAGGACGCGTACGAGAAGGCCTACTTCCCGCGCGACATCATCCCCGAGGTCGCCGAGATGGGCCTGCTGGGCGCGTCGCTGCCCGAGAAGTACGGCTGCGCCGGCGTGTCGTCGGTGGCGTACGGGCTCGCCATGCAGGAACTCGAACGCGGCGATTCCGGCCTGCGCTCGTTCGCCAGCGTGCAGGGCTCGCTCGTCATGTACCCGATCTACGCCTACGGCAACGAAGAGCAGCGCATGAAGTACCTGCCCAAGCTGGCGAAGGGCGAACTCATCGGCTGCTTCGGGCTCACCGAACCCGACTTCGGCAGCGACCCGGGCGGCATGATCACCCGCGCCAAGAAGGTCGATGGCGGCTACGTGCTGAACGGCGCCAAGATGTGGATCACGAACGGCACGGTGTCCGACATCGCGATCGTGTGGGCGAAATTGTTCAGTGACGAAAAGCAGCGCGAGGTCATCCGTGGCTTCATCGTCGACAGCAAGTCCAAGGGCTTCTCGGCGCCCGAGCAGAAGCGCAAGCACTCGCTGCGCGCCTCGGTCACGAGCGAACTCATCCTGCAGGACGTGTTCGTGCCCGCCGAGAACCTGCTGCCGAACGTCGAAGGCCTGAAGGGCCCGCTCGGCTGCCTCACGCAGGCGCGCTACGGCATCGCGTTCGGCGTGGTGGGTTCGGCCATGGCGTGCATGCATGCGGCGGCGGAGTACTCCAAGAGCCGCATCATGTTCGGCAAGCCGATCGGCCAGTTCCAGCTCGTGCAGGCGAAGCTGGCCGACATGCTCACCGAGATCACCAAGGCGCAGCTCGTGTGCATCCAGCTCGGCCGGATCAAGGAGCGCGGCACGCTCAAGCCCGAGCAGGTCTCGCTCGCCAAGCGCAACAACTGCGCGATCGCGCTCGACATCGCCCGCGAGGCGCGAGACATCCTGGGGGCCAACGGCATCACGGCCGAGTACCCGGTCATGCGGCACATGTGCAACCTCGAGTCGGTCATCACCTACGAAGGCACGCACAACATCCACACGCTCGTGCTCGGCGAAGTGGTGACGGGGCTCCCGGCCTATCGCTGACCCGTCGCCAGCCACACTCCAGTTCCACGCGAGCAGCCCGGGGCAAACGCCTCGGGCTGCTGGCTTTAGCGGGCAGTACGAGGACGGGCATCCGCGTGAGTGCAGGGTGCAGGAAGCACCGCCTCCGGTCGATAACCCAAAGGTCCCCCTTCAGGACTCCGACCGACCACCGCTCAGGGAAGACGCGATGCGATCCATCCTCATCCTCGTCCTCGCTGTGTGCGCTGCTGCCCCCGCCGCCGCCGGTAGTATCCACGGCCAGGTGAGGGTGCCGGCCATGCCGCAACGGGACACCCGGTTCCACCCGTACGCGGGCCGTGCGTCGAGCCTCCCGGCTCCCGTGCAGCTGCCGCGCGGGCGGGTCACCGATGCGGTGCTCTACCTGGAGTCGGCGCCCGCCGGCGGCCCCACGCCAGCCGCGGCCAGCCGCCCCCAACTCGCGCAGCGCGGCCAGGCGTTCGAGCCGCGCGTCGTGGTGGTGCCCGCGGGCGGAGAGGTCGAGTTCCCGAACTTCGACCCGATCTACCACAACGTCTTCAGCGTCTCGCCCGCCAAGCGCTTCGATCTGGGCAAGTACCCGCGCGGCCAGTCGCGCACGGTGCGGTTCACGAGGCCCGGGCTGGTGAGCGTGTTCTGCGACATCCACGCCGACATGTCGGCGTTCATCATGGTGACCCCGAACGCAGCCTGGGCGCGGCCCGATGCCCGTGGCGCCTTCGAACTCCCTCATCTGGAGGCCGGCCACTATCGCGTGCACTGGTGGCATCCTGACTTCGGCACCGGTGAGCGCGAGATCGACGTACCCGCGGACGGTGCGGTGACGCTCGATGTGGAGTTCCCGTGAACCGCCTGAGCCTGCGCTGGAAGATCCTCACGCTCACGGCGGTGCCGTTGCTGGCGCTGGCCGGCGCGACACTGTGGTTCGTGGACCGCGGCGTGACGCAACGCAGCGAGGAGGCCCTCGCTGACGACCTGCGGCGCGCCGCCGGCGTGTTCGAGAACATGCTCGCGGCCTCGGCCACCGAGCTCGAGGTGACCGGCGCGGTGGTGGTGCGCGACCCGCGCTTCTTCTCGGTGCTCGCCCTGCCCCACACCCGCAACGACGCGGAGTACCGCGCCACCGTGGCCGGCGTGGCGCAGGACTTCCAGCGGCTGGCCCATCCCGACGTGTTCGAGCTCGTGGACCATCGCGGCGAGCTGGTCACCAGCGTGGGCCGCATGCGCGTGCTGCCGTCGGCACGCGAACAGTTCGTGGGCTCGGTGCTGGCCGGCCGCCCCGAGCGCCGCGCGATCTCGCAGAAGGGCTCGCACGTGCTGGTGGTGGGCACGCCGGTCGTGGCGGACGGCCGCGTCGTGGGCGCGCTGTTGCTGGGGCGCGAGGTCTCGGGCGGCCTCGCCGCACGACTGCGCGAACTCACCAGCAGCCAGGTGTCGTTCGTGTACGAACGTCACATCACCCGCACCACGCTCGGCGTGGGCGACGAGCGCGACGTGGCGAAGCGCGCCGCGGCCAACTTCGTGCCCCAGGCCGACCGGCCGGTGCGCGACGGCGGCTGGATCGCGTACGCGCGGCCGCTGCCCATGGCCGCCGAAGGCACGCGGCAGTTGTATGTGCTGCAG
>JBEBGT010000324.1:0-4567 GCA_040081365.1 Candidatus Eiseniibacteriota bacterium
CGTGGTGGGCGCGGGCGCGGTGCTCGATAAGGCCATCATCGACAAGGAAGTCCGCATCGGCCGCGGCGCGAAGATCGGCGAGGGTGACGACATGACGCCGAACCGCGCCTGCCCCGAGCATCTTTCGAGCGGGTTGGTCGTGGTGGGCAAGCGCGCGCGGCTGCCCGAGGGCATCAGTGTGGGGCGCAACGCCCGCATCGGCGCCAGCGTGACCGAGGACTCGTTCACCGCGCCCGTGCCCGCCGGTGGCGTGGTGGACGGTCCGGAATCGATGCACTGACGCCGCAGCGCGGCGTGTGCGATCAGGCGGGCAGGCGGAGGCGCTGGCCCTTGATGACGCGCGTGCTCGTGAGCTTGTTGAGCTTCTTGAGTGCGTCCACCGACACCCCATGGCGCGCCGCGATCGCCGTGAGCGTCTCACCATCCCGCACGGTGTGCGTGGTGTGAGCCTTCACGGGCGCGCGGCCGGACTTGCCGTCGCCGCCCTTGGCCGGCTGGTCGAGCGCCGACTCGTCGGCGAGCGCCGTGCCGGACACCTGCAGCACCTGGCCGCGCTTCAGGGGCGCGCCCTTCTCGAGCTTGTTCCAGGTGCGCAGTTCGGTGACGCTGACCTGGTAACGCGACGCGATCGACGTGACCGTTTCGCCCCGGCCCACCGTGTGCACGGCCGGCTCCAGCTTCTTGCCGCTCTCGTCCTTGGACGGATCGACCATGCGCACGGCGGTCGGCGTCGCGGTCACCGGCAGTTCGCCCTTCGACATCGTGCTGTCACCGGGTTCGCCCGCGCGGATGCGCAACCGCGTGCCGAGCTTCACGCCCGGCGTACTGACGCGGTTCCACTGCCGCAGCTCGGTCACGGAGACCCCGTACTTGGCCGCGATCGAGCTCAGCGTCTCGCCGCGCCGCACGACATGGGTCACGCGGTCATACGGGACGCTGTTGCCGTCGATCTTGCCGGGCAGTCCGATGCGCTGGCGCGGGACGTAGTCGGTCGAGGCGCGCGGGTCCTCGCTGTCGGAGCTGATGACTTCGGGCTTGGGCGCGCGGAAGCTGGCCGGCACCGTGAGCAGCATGCCACGGCGCAGCGGGCGGCCACGGCCCAGGTTGTTGACGCGCGCCAGCTCGGTGGGGCTGACGGCGTATTCCTCGGCGATCTTGCGCAGCGTCTCGCCGTGCTTCACGCGGTGGCGCACGGTGAGGTTGACGCGCGGCAGTTCCGCGCCGTCGGACAGGCTGCGCTGGATGACTTCGCTCTTGCCCTCGGGCACGCGCACGGTGGTGATGCCGTTCGGGCCCGACAACATGCTGGTGCGGGCCGACGGGTTGAGTTCCTTGAGTTCCTCGTACGAGCAGTTCGCCAGCTTGGCGATCGCGCGCAGGTCGACCGCGCCCTTCAACGCGACTTCGTCGAAGCGCATGGGGTCGTCGAGCTCGATGTCACCGAAGCCGTACTTGACCGGGTCGCGCGAGATCGCGAGCGCAGCCATGAACTGCGGCACATAGTCCTCGGTCTGCTTGGGCAGGCGCAGCTCCCAGTAGTTCGTGGTGCCCTGGTGCTTGATCGCGCGCATGACCGTGCCCTCGCCGGCGTTGTAGGACGCCAGCGCCAGCGGCCAGTCCCCGAAGATGCCGTACAGATGCTTGAGGTACCGCGCGGCGGCCACCGTGGCCTTCTCGGGGTCCTTGCGCTCGTCCACCCACTGATTGACGTTCAGGCCGAAGTAGCGCGCGCTGGAACGCAGGAACTGCCACGGCCCCACGGCCGCGGCGTACGAACGCGCATTGATGTTGAAGCCGCTCTCGACGAACACCAGGTGCACCAGGTCGGGCGGCAGGCCCTCCTTCTGGAGCACGGTGCGGAACAGTTCCATGTAGCGGCCCGAGCGCTTGAGCCAGCGCTCGAACGTGCTGCGGCCGGCGCCCGTGAAGAACGCGATGTACTTGAGCACGTCGGCGTTCATCTGGAGCTCGATGTCGTCCACGGCCGGCTGGTTGAGCACGGACGGATCGGCCTCGATCAGGGTCGCCGGGGCGGGCGTGCCCGGGGGCACGACGGCCGGCGACGGTCCCGGGACCACGGTCGGATGGACCGGCGGCGCGGTCGATGCACCGCGCTCGGCCGGCGGCGGCGACTGCGGATCGATGAGCCGCGGTACGGAGCTGCTGGCGGTATCAGGAGCCGCTTCGGAGGCATGCAGCACCCCGGTCGGGACAGCGGCCAGGATGGCCGCCGCCAACAGGATGGCGTCGATGCTCGTGCGAAGCTTCATGACGTACCTCCAGTGGCTGTACCTGTGTCCCGCACCTTCCGGACCGCCGGAACGCTAGTCGTCCGGCATGCGTTCTGCAATGCAGACCTGTGTCAACTTGCACGCAACACCCGGTCCGCAGCCCCCGCAACTGGTGTGGGCACAGCAACCGGGCCCGCTAACCTGCACAAGCCGTGCCACAACCGCTTACGGCATTGACACTTGCGATGCCGTTGGCTAGCTTGCTCCTTTGAATGGGACGGCACTTCCTGCCGCCCGGTGGAGCCAGGGGAGGGAGCCCCGTGACCAAGAACAGCCCAGCCACCATCGACCGCTGGGCGGTTTCGACTCGGACGAACGGAACGGTCTTGACCGCTGGGGTCGAGCTGCCGGGTGTCGAGTTGTGCCTCCTGGGCATCCCGCCCGGTTTCACCGCGCCCGAGATCCAGAGCTGGCTCAAGGACCTGGCCGGTGTCGCGATCGAGACATCGAGGCACGACGGCCGTGACCGCCCGATCCCGCAGTTGCTGCACCACGCGCTCACCGGACTGCTGTTCTCGCAGACCGAGCTGTGGAGCCAGACCGGCCAGACCCTGCCGTGCTCGGCCGTGTTCGTGAATGGACCACAGGGCGTGGCGTTCGGCTGGGTGGGACGTGCACGTGTGCTGCTGCTCGTGAATGGCGAACCGTACGAACCGCAGTGGGTGATCGTGCGCGATGAAGCGGGGCAGGAGGCCATGTCGGCCATGCTGCCGAGCGAGGTGCACGCGCTCATCACGCTCGATTACTGGCCGAAGGGCGATGACGGACAGCAGGCTCCCGCCGCGATCGATGCCGAGTGGGGACACGCCGCACGTGACGACGCCGCACCCGCGCTCGGCGAGCTCAAGGAGGCCGCGGTCACACCGCTCGCCGAGCGCGCGCCCGAGGGCGCCGCACCGAGCCCGGTGAGCGAGCCCGAGGCGGCCGCGGTCGCGCCGATCCCCGACACGCTGCCCACGCAACAACCCGGGCTCGCCGCACCGCCCGCGGCCGATACACCCGCCGCGTCGCGCGCGCTGGACGAACCCGATGCCGCGCAGGAGCTGCCCTCGACCCGTCATCCCTCCGCCGGCACGTTCGCGATGCCGGCGCTGCCGGGGCGCCCGAGTGAGGCTGCGACGCCGAGCGGCACCACGACGGACGCCGTACCCGAACTCGAGATCACGCCCAACGTGCCCGCGCTCGAAGAACCCGCGCCGAGCGCGATGGCATCGTCGAGCGCCGCCCCGCCGGCGCCCGTCGAGATGCCCGTGAGCGCACCACCCGCGGTGTGGACACCGGAGTCCACCGGGCAGTTCCTGCCCGAATCGCCGTCCGCTCCGGGCGAACCCGCAGGATCGGTGAGCCCTTCGGCCGCGAGTGCCACGCCGCCGCTGGCGGACACCGAACGGCCGCTGCCGCCCACACTGCGCGAACGGCGCGAGCAACAGGCCGCCGACACGCAGGCCCCCAAGCACCCGGTGGGGCGCTGGCTGTCCAAGCTCATGGGCGGACTCGGCCGTAAGGCCGCACCCGCCGAGCCCGTGCTGCCGTTCCACACCGAGGGGCCGGGCACGACGGAGCCGTCGCCGCCGAACGACCCACCGGTGTCGGCGTACGACGCGATCCTGCAGGCGCCCGCCGAATCGGTGGTGCCGATGGTGCAGGAGTCGCTGCCATTGCCGACCCCCGATGTCGGTGAGCCGCACGTGCTGCCGGCGCAGGCCGCGGCCCCGCCCGTACCGGCGCGCATGCCGGAACCGCTCCGTCGCGGCGGGCTGGCGCCCGCGGGGCTCCAGGAGATCCTCGGCATGGCCGCGAGCGCCACGCCCGCGGCCACGCCGCCCGTGGCTTCGCTGCCAGCAACGGACATCGAACCGATCGCACCGGCGCCGCTGCCCGTGCCGCCGTCTTCGTATGTGAAGCCGGTCGAGGGACTGACCGCGGTCTCGGGCGCGAGTGGTCCGCTCGAGGTCTCGCCCGGAGCACTGGCGCCCGCGGCGCCTTACCCGATGCTCGAGGTGAACGCGCCGCCCAAGGCCGATCCGCGCGCGCCGATCCACATCGATCGCGAGCCGGTGGGCATGGACGAGTCGTTCGCGATCCCCAAGCTGCCGGCGATGGATGCTCCGAAACCGGTCAAGATCGCCGTGCCCACGCCGAATCCGCCCGCGGCACCCGCGCCGGTGCTGCGCGCTCCGGGCGCGCCGGCGACACCGGCCCCGCGTGACGTCGTGCCCGAGCCGCCCGCGGCCTTCCTCGCGGAGTTCGAGGCCTCGATGCGCGTGGAACCGGGG
>JBEBGT010000325.1:0-4546 GCA_040081365.1 Candidatus Eiseniibacteriota bacterium
CGCTCACCAAGCGCGCCGCGACGTCGGGCAGGCCGAGCGGGCCTGCCAATCGCACCACGGCCTCGGCGAACGCCGGCGCCACGGTGTCGGGCTCGAACGCGCGGGCGCGGCCGTTCCAACTGCGCACGCCGAGCGTCTCGCGCGCGGCCACGCGGTAGAGCCCGAAGCCCGGCTTCTCGGCGAACTCCGCGCGCAAGATGCTGTCGCCCTCGCTGGCACCGCGGCGGCGCAGCGAGATGGCGAGCCAGAAACGCGAGCGCTCGTCTCCCGACGAACGCCAGCGCTGCTCGGCCCGGACGACGTCGCCCAACAGCCAGTACATGAGGCCCGCGAGCGAGCGCGCTTCCTGCACCCGCGCCGTCGCCCCGTCCCGCAGGAGTTCACTCAGTGAGTCCGCGAGATCGAATCCACGCGCGGCCTCGCGCCAGCGGCTGCGATCCTGCGCCTCTCGCGCGCCCTCCCACGCAGCCAGCATCGGACTCTGCGTGCCCGACCCGCTCGCGGCGATGCGGGCATAGAGCCGCAGAGCGCTGTCGGGCCGGCCGAGATCGCGGTAAGCGCGCGCGCGCGTCAACTGCACGCGTTCGCGTCGATCCGGCGTGGTCGCACGCTTGAGCGCGGAGTCGGCATAGACCAGCGCCAGTCGCGGCTGGCGCGCATCGCGGCAGAGCTGGAGCACCCGCTCCACGTCTCGCCATTCGTCGGCGGTGCCGCGCGCAAGCCGCGCGACGGCCCGGGCGCGCTCGATCGCCTGGGTGCGCCGGCCGGCGTGCCAGTCCGCGGTGATCGTGGCCAAGTCGAGCGTGCGGCGTCTGTCCGCGGTGGCAGGACGCGAGACGCGCAGGAGCACCGCGAACGCCTCGGCGCCCGCCGCCGTGTTCGCGACCGACTTGTCGACGGCCGAGAGGGCGAGCCCCTCGGCCCCCGCGCTGTCCCCGAGTGCGGCGCGGTAACTCGCGAGCCTCGCCTCCCACGCCGCGAGCTCCGCGCTCCGCCAGTCGCGCTCGTCGCGCTGCTCGAGCAGGGCGGCCGCACCCGCCGTGTCGCCGTGGGCGGCGCGGTAGCCCGCCCGCCGCAACAGCGCGTCGAGTCCCCACAGCGAGTGCGCGAGTCGCGGCTCACGCAGCAGTGCTTCGGCACCGGTGGTGTCACCGCGCGCGGCCAGCGTGTCGGCGATCGCGAGGCGCACCGCCGCGCCCACCACGCCGGTGTCGTCGAGCGCGGTCTGCCATGCCACGAGCGGCGCGCCGGTGCGTGGCGCACCCGAGAGTGCCGCCCCGCTCCAGCGCACGCCACCGGGCGTCGGCACCACGCGCGGGGTGGCCATGGCGGCGCGCGACGGCGGGCCGAGCAACACGCACAGCAACAGCACGGCGCGAGCGCCGCCGCTCACGCGCCTCACTCCCATTCGATCGTCGCCGGCGGTTTGCTGGTGATGTCGTAGACCACGCGGTTCACGCCGCGCACTTCATTGGCGATGCGGCTCGCCGCGCATGCGAGCAACGTATGCGGCAGGCGCGTCCAGTCGGCCGTCATGCCGTCCACGGAGTTCACCGCGCGCAGGGCCACCACCTTCTCGTACGAGCGCTCGTCGCCCTTCACGCCCACCGTGGACACCGGCAGTAGCACGGCGAACGCCTGCCACGTCCTGTCGTACCACTTCGCACGCCGCAGCTCCTCGATGAAGATCGCATCGGCGTTGCGCAGGATGTCGAGGTCGCGCTCGTGGATCGGCCCGAGCACGCGCACCGCGAGGCCGGGGCCCGGGAACGGGTGACGGTCCACCAGGTGAGCGGGCAGGCCGAGTTCGCGGCCGAGTTCGCGCACTTCATCCTTGAACAGCCGGCGCAGCGGCTCGACCAGTCTCATGCGCATGCGCTCGGGCAGCCCGCCCACGTTGTGGTGCGACTTGATGACCTGCGCGCCGAAGCCGGCCGACGCCGACTCGATGACATCGGGATACAGCGTGCCCTGCGCCAGGAAATCCAGCTTGCCGATCTTCTGGGCTTCTTCCTCGAACACGGCAACGAACTCCTCGCCGATGATCTTGCGCTTGCGCTCGGGATCGGCCACGCCGTCCAGGCGGTCGAGGAAGCGGCGCTGCGCATTCACGACGCGCAGGTTCAGGTGCCGGCGCGAACCCAGCTCGCGTTCCACGTCGACCGTTTCGTTCAGGCGCATGAGGCCGTGGTCCACGAGCACGCAAGTGAGCCGGTCGCCGATGGCCCTGTGGATGAGCGTGGCGGCCACGGTGGAGTCGACTCCGCCCGAGAGCCCGCACAGCACGCGGCCGTCGCCGACCTGCGTGCGCACTTCCTTGATGGCGGTCTTCAGGAAGTCCTTCATCGACCAGCTGGCTTCGAGCTTCGCGATCCGGAACAGGAAGTTCGACAGCACTTGCTTGCCGTAGGGCGAGTGCACGACCTCGGGGTGGAACTGGATCAGGTGGTAGGGCTTGTCCTTGTGACGCGCGGCCGCGAACGCGCAATTGCTGGTGTGCGCCACTTTGACCCAGCCGTCGGGCAGGGCCTCGACG
The DNA here is from genome assembly GCA_040081365.1 of Candidatus Eiseniibacteriota bacterium. Lineage (GTDB taxonomy): Bacteria > Eisenbacteria > RBG-16-71-46 > RBG-16-71-46 > RBG-16-71-46 > JAIOPA01. The sequence goes on from JBEBGT010000325.1 coordinate 2,537, forward strand.
TTGTCGCCGTGGCTCATCCACGCCTTGAAACGCTTGGGCACGCCCGCGAACAGCGGCGAGCGGCCGTCCTGCACGAACATCGCCGCGCCGTATTCGCGGTGCTCGGCCTTCCCCACCTGGCCGCCCAGCAGCAGTGCGGTGACCTGGAAGCCGTAGCAGATGCCGAGCAGCGGCAGCCCGAGGCCGTACACGCCGGCATCGGGCCGCGGTGCTTCGGCGCGATAACCGCTCGAGGGCGAGCCCGACAGGATGATCGCCGACGGTTTCTTGGCACGGATCTCGGCCAGCGGCAGCGTGCCGGCCACCACCTCGGAGTACACCCCGAGCTCGCGCACGCGCCGGGCGATCAACTGCGTGTACTGGCTGCCGAAGTCGAGGATGAGGACGTTGTCACGCAACATGGATGGAGATGCCCTCGCGGGAAGGAGTCAGGTTGGCCGTGCGGATCAGGTGCGCGGCGAGCCGCCACCGCTGCCGAGCACGCGCCCGGTGGCGGCGAGCACGATGGGCGCGATGAGCCCGAGCGTGACGCTCTTCACGTCGTTCGGGAACTCGGGCCGCGAGCTGATCTTCAAGAACCCGAAGTCGATGGTGCCCTGGGATTCCTTCCAGCTCGCCCACGCCCAGAACTGGCGGCCGAAGAAGAACACGAACAGCACCACGGCGATGGCATACGCCGCGAGCGCGATGGTCTTCCGTTGAGTCGCATCCATGCGGGACTCTCCTGTCTTGAGCCGCTAATGCCGGAACACCCGGCGATCCGTGAACACCATGGCCACGCCCAGCCGGTCGGCTTCGGCGATCGTCTCGGCATCCTTCACCGAGCCGCCGGGCTGCACGATGGCCGTGACGCCCGCTTCGGCGGCGTGCGTGACGCCGTCCGGGAACGGGAAGAAGCCGTCGCTCGCGAGCACCGTGCCCTGCACGTCGTGGCCGGCGCGGCGCGCCTTCATGAGCGCGACGTCGACCGCGTCGACGCGCGAGGTCTGCCCGCTGCCGAGGCCCACCAGCGCCTCGCCGCGTGCGAGCACGATGGCATTGCTGCGGGCTGCCGCCGCCACCTCCCATGCGAACGTGAGCGCGCTCATCTCGGCCGCGCTGGGCGCGCGGCGCGTCACCGTGCGCCAGGGCGGCGCATCGGCCGCGCCGTCGCGCTGCGCGAGCACCCACGGCCCGGCCAGCTTCAACTGCCACGCGTCGCTCGCGAGGTCCGCCGCGGACAAGCGCACGAGCCGCACGTTCTTCTTGCCGGCCAGTGCGGCGTCGGCCTCGGGGCTGAGCTCGGGGAACGCCACGCACTCCACGAACAGCTGGGCGATCGCCGTGGCCGTGGCGCCATCGAGCGGGCGGTTCACCGCCACGATGCCCCCGAACGCCGACAACGGATCGGCCGCGAGCGCCCGCGTGTAGGCTTCGGCCAGCGTGTCGGCACAGGCCGCACCGCACGGCTGGTTGTGCTTCACGATCACGCACGCGGGCCGCTCGAAGCGCCCCACGAGTGCGACCGCCGCCTCCAAGTCGAGCAGGTTGTTGTACGAGAGCTCCTTGGCCTCGCGATGCGCCGCCAGCGCGCCCGTGGCCCCCGCGCGGGCGTACACCGCCGCGGCCTGATGCGGGTTCTCGCCATAGCGCAGCGAACGCTGGCGCTCGAGCACCAGGGCCTGGAACGCCGGCGGCTCGTCGGGGCCCGCCATGCGGCGCGCGAGCTCCGATGCGATCGCCGCGTCGTAACGCGCCGTGCGCGCGAACGCCGCGAGCGCCCAGCGGCGGCGGTCGGCCGGCGTCACGCCCTTGCCGAGCGCATCGAGCACGTCGTCATACTGCGCGGGATCGTGCACCACGATCACGCCATCGTGGTTCTTGGCCGCGCCGCGCAACAGCGCCACCCCGCCGATGTCGATCTCCTCGATCATGCCGGCATCGCCGAGCGTCCGGCCGCGCTCCTCGAACGGGTAGAGCGTCACGGCCACCAAGTCCAGCGGATCGAGCCCCTTGCCCGCCACCTCGGCC
>JBEBGT010000020.1:0-16962 GCA_040081365.1 Candidatus Eiseniibacteriota bacterium
GCCCAGAGCGTGTGAAGCCCGGGTGGGTGTGGCGGAACGCGGCATGGCCTTCGCAAGGCGCAACCCCCGTTCGGACCAGTCCGTAATCGGGTCATGCGCCGCGCCGAGGCTGGCGAGTGGCGAGCACCCCCAGCCGTTCACCGCCGGTGCGGCGAGGCACCGGCCCCTGAGGAGAGGTGCCCATGCTGCGATTCCGCGACGACCACGAGCTGCCCGCGTTCATCCAGGGCATCGTCCCGCCGCACATCTTCGCGCACATGTCGCGCTTGCCCGACACGCACTGGCCGGGCCTGGCCGAACGCGCCAAGGAGAGTCTGGCGTACGCGCACGAGCTGCGTGCCGAGCGCGTGTCGATGCGCGGCGTGACGCCGATGCCCATGGCGAGCGCCAGCGTCACACCCGCGCCCCAGTCGAAGAAGCGCACCATCTACGATGCGCAGCACGGCTTCGGCCTGCCGGGCAAGTCGGTGCGCCATGAGACCGATCCGCCCACGGGTGATGTCACCGTGAGCGAGGCGTTCGACGGGCTGGGCGCCACGTGGGACTTCTTCTCTCAGGTGCACGGCCGTGACTCGATCGATGGCCGCGGGCTGCCGCTCGATGCCACCGTGCATTACCGGCGCTCGTTCAACAACGCGTTCTGGAACGGCCGCCAGATGGTGTTTGGCGACGGCGATGGCGAGATCTTCGGGCGCTTCACGCAGTCGCTCGACGTGATCGGCCACGAGCTCACGCATGGTGTGACGCAGTACGAGGCCGGGCTCGACTACCAGGGCCAGAGCGGTGCTTTGAACGAGCACATGAGCGATGTGTTCGGCTCGCTCGTGAAGCAGCACACGCTCGGCCAGACCGCGAAGAAAGCCGACTGGCTGATCGGCGCGGGGCTGTGGGCGAAGGGCGTGAAGGGGGTGGCGCTGCGCAGCATGAAGGCGCCGGGTACCGCCTACAACGACCCGCGCCTCGGCCGTGATCCGCAGCCCGGCCACATGGACGGCTACGTGGATACCGACGACGACAACGGCGGCGTGCACATCAACTCCGGTATCCCGAACCACGCTTTCTACCTGGCCGCGATCGGGTTCGGTGGGCGCGCGTGGGTGAAGGCCGGCAAGGTCTGGTACCTTGCGCTCACGCAGCTGCTGCACCGCGACGCCGACTTCATGGTGGCGGCCGCGGCCACGGTGGATGCGGCGGGCCGGTTGTACGACACCAAGGGTGCCGACACGGTTCGCGCCGCCTGGAAGCAGGTCGGCATCGAAGTGAAGGGGGCCTCGCCGCGCCAGAGTCCCAAGGCCAAGAAGGTGCGCGCGAAGGCGAAGACGAAGTCGAAGGGGGCCGTGAACCGTGCGGATACGAGTCGTCCAGAGCGGGGGCATCGCCGGGCTTCGTAGCGAGCACGAGCTCGACACCGAGCGGCTGCCGGGTGACGCGCAACAACGCGTCGCGGATCTCGTGCAGGGCGTGGCGTTCTTCGGGCTCGCGCCGGCGCTGTTCGCGCCGGCGCGCATGCCCGATGCGTACCAGTACCGCGTGCGCATCGAGGACGGCGAGCATTCGCACGAGGTGGCGTTCGACGACGGCTGCGACACCGTGCCCTTGCTCGAGTTGGTGGAGTGCGTGACCGAGCTGTCCAAGGCGGGCTCGTGAACGCGCCGCTCCGGTTGTTCGCGGCGGCCCGGCGCGACACCGTCGTGGGCAAGCCGGTCGGGCGCATCGATTCTTGGCTCGAGCGGCTGGTGAAGCTGGTCCCGGCCGAGATCGTGGCGGTCTACGTCGCCGGGCGTCCGCTGGCGCTGGGCCACGCGGCGGGCATCTGGCCGCTCGTGTGCCTGGGCCTCGTGATCGTGGTGCGCGCGTTCGGCACCCTGGACAAGCGCGGCCCGCAGTGGGCATCCGTGGCAGTGTCCGCGGTGTCGTTCGTGTTGTGGGTGTACGCGATGGGTGGCCACTTCCTCACCTACACGCTCGACGTGAACACCGCGTCACTGGCCGTGTTGGTGTGGACGACGCTCGTGCCCGTATTCTGGCGGGGTGAACCTGCGGCGTGAATCGCCGCAGCCCGGCTGGCCGTCACCCTCACCCTGGAGCCCGCCATGGATCGCCGTCGCGCCCTGAAGACGCTCGCGTTGGGAGTCACCGCTCTTTCGTTGCCGTCCCGCGCTGCATTGCTCGCAGCCGAGGCGCCTGCCGCGGCGAAGCCCGCGCCGACGGGCCCCATAGCGTCGGGCCCCATCGCGTCGGCCCCGGTAACGTCGGCCGCGGCACCCACCGGCCCGTTCAGCTTACCGCCGCTCGGCTATGCGGTCGATGCGCTCGAGCCGTTCCTCGATGCGGCCACGATGACGATCCACCACGACAAGCATCACGCCGCCTATGTGACGAACCTGAACAAGGCGGTCGCGGGGCGGAAGGAAGTCGAGGGAGTCACGCTCGAGCAACTACTGCGCGACCTGGCCAAGGTACCCGACGACATCCGCACCGCGGTGCGCAACCACGGCGGCGGGCACGCGAATCACTCGTTGCTGTGGACGTCGCTCAAGAAGGACGCCGCCAAGGCCCCGATCGGTGAGCTGGCGAAGGCGATCGACACGGCGTTCGGTTCATTCAGCGCGTTCCACGACAAGTTCAACGCCGCCGCCATGAGCGTGTTCGGCAGCGGCTGGGCGTGGCTGAGCGCTGATGCGGCGGGCAAGGTGCAGGTCGAGACGACGCCCAACCAGGATACGCCGATCACGGCGGGGCGCACGCCGCTCCTGGGCCTCGACGTCTGGGAGCATGCCTACTACCTCAAGTTCCAGAACCGCCGCGTGGAATACGTGACCGCGTTCGCATCGGTCGTCGACTGGGACGTGATCTCGGCCCGGTATCGCGAGCGGAAGTAGCCGCGGGCGGCGCTTCAGCGCACGAGTTTCGCGAGACTCGCCTCGACCCGCTCGTGCAGGTCGGGCGTCGCACCGTAGAACGAACCGGCGGCTGCTCCGCCGCGCGCGAACACGTGCAACGTGGGCACGGCACTCACGTCGCCGAACGCGCGTGCGGCCTGCGGCGTGGCGATGACCCAGGTCACGGGAATCCCGAGTTCGTCGGTGAGCTTCTTCACCGCGGGCTCGGGTGACTCCACCGCGAGCGCCACCACGGCGAGCCGGTCGCCATAACGCGCGCGCAGCGCGCCGAGCCAGCGCAGCGTGCTGCGACACGGCGGGCACCACGTGGCCCAGAACTCGACCACCACCACGCGGTCGCGCAAGGAAGCCAGCGCCAGCGATTCGCCGGCGAGCGTGTTCAAGTGCAGCGAAGGCAGCTGCGCCACGCCGGCGTCGGCCGCAGGGGCGGCGATGGCGCGCGCGCCACGCGTATCGCCCGCGAGCGTGAGCTTCAACATGCGCTCGAGGTCCGAGCGGAAGCGCTGCTGGCCCTCGGCGCGCATGATGGGCGCGTAGCGTCCGCCCTCGTGTGTGTCGTCGGTGCCGTAGAACCCGAAGTCGTTGGGCGTGGCCACGAGCACGTCGTTCACGAACACGGCAGGGTAGCGCGTGACGCCCAGGCGCTTGGCCAGCGCCGACTGGCCGTAGTCCTCCTCGACGAACCGCACGCGACCACCGAATCCCTGCACCACGTTCTGGGCCAGCAGACCTGCTGGGTCGGACAGGTTTCAGGTGAACGGCCAGCGCACCAGCGTGACGGTGGCGAGCGCCGCGACGGGTGTGCGCGCGGCCGGCGCGGGGGCGAGCGCCGCCAGGTAGGCGGGCAGCACCTGCGTGGCGATCGCGCACGCGAGCGGGGGACTCGTGCCGGGTGCGGCCTCGGCATTGACGAGCCCCAACTGCACGAACAGCTCGCCGATGCTGTGGTCGCTCGCGTCCGCGGCGAAGCGCACCTCGTAGCGCGCGAGCACGGCGCGCAGGCTCTCGGGCGGCAACGTGGTCGGCGTGGCGTGCAGCGGCGCGTTGCGCGCCACCGCCTGCAGGTAGCGCAGCAGCGCGCCATGATGCAGTCCGCGCTCATCGAGCGCGCGCGCTTCCTTGAGTGCGGCGCTGGCGCCGATGAACTCGGCGTGGCGGTCCACACTGAGCGGCGGCTGGTACTCGGCGATCATCTGGGCTTGCAGCCGGTCGATCTCGGAGCGGATCGACCGGAGCTGTGGCGTGCGCCGGGCGGTAGCCGGATCTGACAGCCGGCGGCAGAACGCCACGAAGTCGTGCTGGGCGAGGGCCGCGCTCATATAGAAGAGGCCCGAGCCGGGCTCGGTGCTGCGCCCGTATTCGAGCGACGATTCGAAGTAGGGCCGCACTTGCATGGCCGCGGCCTCGGCCACGGCGCGCACGGCAGCGGGCGCGAGCGAGGCGAACGCCGCCGGCGCGGGCGGCAGCAGTTCGCGCGTCCACTCGCGTTCGAGGCGCGCATGGTCGCGTTCGAACGCCGGCGCGCCAAGGTCGGCCTTGCTGCGCGCCGCCATGCGCTCCGCCGCGCCGAGATTGGCGTACACCGCGGCGAACCGATGCAGCGCGTACCAGCGCCGGCCGTGGCCGAGTTGTGCCAGCGCCTGCTCGAGCACGGGTGCGCTACCCGGCTTCACCTGTTGCGAGAAGTCATCCGTCGACGTGGTGTCGTGCGCGAAAGTCGACCAGCGCACGATCTCGGCGCGCAGCGGGTCGGCATCGCGCTCCTGCGGCGTGGCGCCGGGCAGCGCCAACAGCGCGATGGCGAGCAGCGCGAACACGCCGCGGTGGAGCACTCGCGGCGCAGTTTCCGAGCGGGGGGTTGGCGGTACTTTCATGGGTGCGGCTCCGGGGTGCGGCCCCGAGTTGCGGCTCCGGGGTGCGGCTCCAAGCTGCGGCTACAAGTTGCGGCTCCAGACCAAGTGGCGATCCCGCCGCGAGGCGATATGTGACGACGAGCGTGCGGCCGGGATCGTCCCCGAGTGGGCAGGATGCCGGCTCGGGCGCCGGTCCGCTGCAGGCACTTGGCGAGCGCAGAGCCCGGCCGCACGAACGGTGCGGACGGGGCCACGAGCGAGGTGGGAGTCGCCGAGTGCCCGTGAGCACCTCACGTCACGACACGCTCGCATGCGCCCGGCGACTCCTTGCGCGCCAGCCCTTGGGTGAGCGCCCGGAGCGCCAGCTTCACGCGGGTCTCCGTGTCCGCCTCCGCGGGTAGCGTGGCTGCAGCCGACAGCCCGATGCTCACTTTGGCGCGGTTGTAGCCGAGCTCCGTGAGCGCGGCGCGCACATCATCCTCGTGCGGCGCCTTGAGTTGTTCTTTCTTCTCTTGCGCCTGGACCCGCTCGGACCGTGATGCGGCCCGCTTGTCTGCGATAGTCTGTTTGCCGAATCGTCGCTCGGCCTCGAGTTGGTTATGAGCGGGGCACAGCAAGCGCAGGTTCTCGATGGTCGATGCGCCGCCATCGGCCACCGCCACGATATGGTCGTACTGCAACGCGTGCCGGCTGCCGCATCGCTGACCGTCGTCGCTCACGAACGTGCACGCGCCGCCGTCACGCCGGTACACCGCGGCGCGGACGTCGGCCGGGATGTGGCGCGCGCGGTGCGACACCTTGGCCCGCACGCCGCGCGGCTTCCGGTGCAGGCCATGCTTGCGCTTCTCCAACGCGACGATGAGCTGGTCCAGGGCACGGTCGAGCACCTCGGCGATCGCCTCGGGCGCGACGGCGTGCCCGAGTAGTTCCTGCGCGCGCCGGATCTTCTCGCGCGTCGCGCGCGTCATGGTGACGGTGAGCGCGACATGGTCCGCCGACAGCGGTTTCACCGTCGCGGCCGCGACGGGAAGTGGTACCACTGAATACGACGATTTCGAGGCAGTCGATGGGCAAGCGGGCCCCGGGGCCCCTTCGAGTGATGCTTGAAGTGAGGCCTCCGAAGTCGTGGCCGGACCAGCATCCACTTCGAGCGCGAGCATCTCCGGCTGCGGACAGCGCTCGGCGATGAGCCACTCGATCTCCTCGCGCGACCTGCCGACGGCGGCCGCGATCAGGTCGTCATGACCCCCCGACTCGAGCCACGGCCCCAGCGTGAGCACCGCGCTCACCGACAGCCGGCGGTCCGCCAGCATGTCGAACAACACGGGGCGAGCCCGCGCGATGCGGGCCGCGCGCAGGTACTTCTTCGCGACGTCCTCGCTCAGCGCCAGATCGCGCTGGCAGTAGTCCAGCATGCACGAGTAGCCGAGGTCGCCGAACGCCCGGCGCTCGTCGAACACCGCAAGACAAGCGAGGAGCCCCGCGGTGGCGCCGGACTCCTGGCGCGAATGCTGGCGGGCTTCGGTGGCGATGACCGGATCGCGCTGGCTGCTGATGCGCTCGAACAACATGGTGCACGCTCGCGCCGGGGGCGAGGTGGCACAGGGGCTCCTTCGTCGAGCCTAGCACGGCGCTTTTCGAGCGCCGTGGCTGCGATCAGGCGGGCGAACGCGGCATCGGATCACAACGCGTTCGGACTGAGGCCTGAACGCCCATGCTCGGGCAGCGGCGCGCGACTGGGAGCGCGCGGTGGGGAAGATGTGGGATCCGGGCTCCCGTCGCGACGATCGGCGTCAACAGGAATCTGCACCACGATGGCTCCCGGCCTGGTTCGCGGGGGTCACCATGCACCAGTGGCCCGGATGCCGCCCGCCGACGGGAACACGATCGACCTCCGTCGCGCTGGGCTCATGGGGCATGGTCCGGGCACCGAAAGCGATTCCCGACGGGGCGGCGCCGCGCCCGCATCGAGGGCGGGCTACGGCACGACGACCGTTCGCACGCCGGCGCGGGCCTGTTCGAGTGCGTCGAGCACACCGTTGATCGCGGCGGCTTCGAGCGGCACGCGCGCGGTGACCGCGTGCGACAGGTCGAGTTGGCCGCGCTCCACGAACGCGATCAGTTCGTGCAGTTCCGCGAGCGTGTGGTCGTTGCTGCCGATCAACTCGGCTTCCGGGCCCAGGATCTCGCGGTACGGATCGAGTTCGAGCCGTTCGGAGCTCAGTCCCACGAGCACCGCACGCCCCTGAGGTGCCAGCACGCGCACCGCAGCCTGCATCGTGGCCGGTCGGCCCACGAAGTCCAGCGTCACATCGGCCCCGGCGCCCGCGGTGGCCGCACGGATGGCGGCCACGGGGTCGCCCGCACGAGCGTCGATCGGCACCGCACCCAGCGTGCGGGCGAGCGCCAGCTTGTCCGGCGCCAGATCGACCGCGAACACCTCGGGCGCGCCGAGCGCCAGCGCCAACTGCACCGCCGACACGCCGAGTCCGCCGCAGCCGAACACCGCCACGCGCTCACCGCGGGCGAGCCGGCCGCGGCGCAGCGCGTGCAGCGCGGTGGCGGACGAGCACATCATCACCGCGCCATGCTCGAACGGGATGGTGTCGGGCAGCACGACCGCGTTGCGCGCCGGCACAGTGATCGCCTCGGCGAAGCCGCCGTCCACGTGGTGGCCGAGCATGGCCCCGCGCACGCAGAACGCCTCGCGCCCCGCGAGGCAGTGCACGCACGAGCCGCATGTGAGCAGGTAGTGGAGGCACACGCGAGTGCCGACCGCGAGCCCATGGACCCCTTCGCCGACGCGTTCGACGACGCCCGCGACTTCGTGCCCCAGTGTGAGCGGGAGCGGACCCATCGCCGAGAGCCCGGCACGGTAGTGCGCATCGGAGTGGCAGATGCCGGCGGCACGAACGCGTACGCGGACCTCGCCCGCCGCGGGTTCGCGCGCGCTCGCCTCGCGCTGTTCGAGCGGCTGGCCTACCACGGTCATCTGCACGGCTCGCATGTGGGAATCTCCCTGGGGATCGGTCGACGCGTCACTGCTCCGAGGGCAGCGCGTACCGGGCGTGCTCGGACGGCCGTTACGTGCGCGGCGTGCGCCTCTCGCGCGCGGCGGCCACGAAGCCCTCGATCTGGAAGCGGTGGCGCAGCACGTGCACGATCGCGTGCTCCATGAGCTGTTCGTAGTCGTAGTACTGCCCCCAGCTCGTGACGATCTTCTTGCGCGGGTCGTATGCCGCCATGACGGAGTCGTCGAGCAGCGCGAAGAACGCCTCGGTGTCATCCGCCAACTTCTCGAGCGCCAACTGGTACTGGCTGATCCTGGCCAACTTCACGCGCTTCGGCTTCTCGACTCGCGATTCGCCGCGGTGCTCGTCGATCATCTTGAGGTAGCGATAGCCACAGTGCACGACGTGCGTGAGCACGGACTGGATCGAGACGCAGTCCTGGTTCTTCGTTTTGGCGTCCGCCACCGCGGTGAGCCGCGCGGGGCTGAGCGGCTCGATGCACTCCACCAGGCCGGCAATGGCGCGGCGGTGTTCGGCGAGCAGTACGGTGATGACGCGGCGCGACACGGGCTTACGGGGCATGGCGCAGAGGGCTCCAAGGGTGGGCGGGAGCGGCCGGAGGGGCCGGGGGAGCGACGATACTGGCCCAGGCGTCGAGTCCGGGGCAATCCCGGGGACCGGCAACGGCAACACGAACGGGGCGGCGCTTGAGCACAGCGCCCCGGTGCCCCACTGTGGCGGGGCACACACAGCGCCGTTCTCCCCGGGAGGTCCGCAAACATGAACATCATGCTGGGATTCATCGTCGGATTCGTGGCGTGGTTCCTGTTCAACTATCTGGTGGCGGGGCTCTACACCGTGAACCAGAACGAACGCGCGGTGAAGGCCAGCTTCGGCCGCGCCGAGCGCGTGGGCGACGCCACCACGTTGCAGGACCCGATCGCCGAGGGCCTGAGCGACGAAGAGCGCCTGCGCTACTCGTATCCGCAGTTGCGCGTCATCCCTCCGGGCGGGCCGTACTTCAAGTGGCCGTGGGAGCGCGTGTTCAAGGTCACGGTGGCCACGCAGACCATGAACATGGCCACCGACCTCGAGAACCCGCAGGCGAACGGTGGCGGCACCATGCTAGAGGCGGTGACGAAGGACCAGCTCAACACCGGGCTGCAGGGCCAGATCCGCTACCGCGCCTCCGAGAAGAACCTGTACGCCTACCTGTTCGGCGTGAAGCGCCCCATCGTGCACGTGATGGGCTACTTCATCTCGATCCTGCGCGAGCGCATCGCCAACTTCGAAGCACCCGCGGCCGCGCATCCGGTGCCGGGGGAGTCGCCGCTGTCGAGCCCCGAGGCCGCCACGGCCGCGATGGGCGTGTCGATCAACGACCTGCGCAAGAACCTGCGCGACATCAATGACCGCATGGACCACGAGTGCCGCACGTCGGCCGCCCGCTACGGTGTGGTGCTGGACGCGTCGCTCATCACCGGGATCGATCCGCCACCCGAGGTCGAGTCCGCGCTCGCCGCGATCAACACGGCCTACAATCAGGTGTCGAGCGACATCAGTCTGGCGCAGGCCGGCGCCGACCAGAAGATCGTGCAGAGCAAGCGCGCGGTGGAGATCGAGACGCTGCGTGCGCAGGCCGAGGTGCAGCCGCTCGTGGCGGTGGCCGAGCAGCTCGCTGCGCTCAAGAAGTCCGGCGCCGGCGCGCTGGAGACCTACGTGCGCAACGTGCGCCTGGGACTGTTCGGCGCGGCCAAGCGCGCGATCCTGGAAGGCAGCGAAGGCCGGGGAGGCCGCTCATGAGCCAGATCCAGTCGTTCCTGATCGCGGCGGTGGCCACGTTCGCGGGCTTCTCGCTGCTGGTGCCCACGCTACTCGGCATCGCGCGCCTGCTGGGGCTGTACGCCATCGTCGACGAGCGCCGCTGCCGCGTGTACGTGCTGTTCGGCAAGGTGTTGGGCGTGCTGGACGAGCCCGGCCTGCACTTCCTGTGGGCCCGACTCGGCATCGCCGCGCTGGTGGTGAACTGGTTGGGGCGCTGCTACGTGCTCGACATGCGCCTGGACCAGGAGTACCTGCGCAGCACGCCGGTGAACTCCGAAGAAGGCGCTCCCATGGGCATCGGCATCTGGTACGAGATGTTCGTGGGCGACCCGGTGAGCTACCTGTTCAAGAACGCCGACCCGCGCGGTTCGCTGGCGGCCAACGTCGGCAGTGCGACCATCCGCAGCCTCTCGAACATGAAGTTGGGTGCCATGCTCGAGAACCGGCACGCCATGAGCCTCACGGTGCGCAACGAGGTGTCGCCCAAGTCGCAGGAGTGGGGCTACAAGCTGGGCTCGGTGTACATCCGCAAGGTGCACTTCCGGGACATCGGCATGATCAAGGGCATCGAGGCCAAGGTCGTGAACCGGCTGCGACAGGTGACGTCGGCGATCAAGCAGGATGGCGCCAATCAGGTGAGCATCATCACCAGCACGGCCGAACGCCAAGCCGCCATCGAGTTCGCCAAGGCCGCCGCCATGCGTCCGCAGATCGTGGGCGACGCGCTGCAGCGCATCTCGCAGGATGCCGACATCGCGCGGGCCATGTTCCAGATTCTCGAGACGCAGCGCCTGCTCGACAGCAAGGCCGAGCTGACCATCGTGCCGCAGGGCAGTGGCATGATCGCCGACCTGCTGGCCACGGGCGGGCCGGGCGGCACCAGCAAGTAGCGAGTGGCCGGCCCGGGCGGCGTTCGCCCGGGCCGGCGCGTCGCGCCGCAGCCCCGTTCGGAGATCGCCGGCATGTCCCCCAAGCTCACCGACACGCTGTGCACGCGCTGCGGGCTGTGCTGCGATGGCACGTTGTTCGCCGAGGTCGAGCTCTCGGGCCGCGGCGAGGCCACGCAGTTGGAGGCCATGGGGCTCGACATCGACTCCGACGGCGCGCTGGAGTCGCTGCCACTGCCCTGTGCGGCGCTCCAGGGTACGCGCTGCAGCGTGTACGCGCACCGTCCGCATGTCTGCCGCACGTTCGAGTGCCGGCTCCTGAAGGACGTGCGCGCCGGCGAGGTCACGGTGGACGAAGCGACGGCACTCATCGCCGAAGCGCACGAGCAGCTCGCGCACCTGCGCGCGCTGCTCGCTTCACTCGGGCAGCGCGGGTCGAAACTGCCCCTGCGTGAACGCATCGCCGAGGCCGTGGCGGGCGAGCCGAGCGCCGATGCGCGCAGGCAGGCCCGCCGGGACGAACTGCACCACGCCATGGAGGTGGTGGAGGAGTCCATCCGGCGCACGTTCCTGGGGCGAACGCCGCGCTGAGAGGGCGGCAACCCAGCGCGTGAACGGCTCTGGGGGCCGAGGTCCGCTCCAGAGGGGTTCCGGAGGGCTCCCTGAATTCCATCGTCCCCGGCGGCGCGGGATGCTAACGTCTGGACACCCCCCGCCCCCCACGGGAACCCCTGCGAGCCTGTTCACATCCGTCGCCCTGGATGGGATCCCTGATGCGCTCTTGTACCGCCCTGCAGCTCACCCGTCGTCGCCGGTACTGGAATGCCCTGCTCGGTGCGTTCGGCCTGGGCCTGTTCCCGGCGGCCGCAGTGGCGGGACCGTTGTTCGCGGCGCCCTACATGTCGTTCGGCACGGGCGGGCGGCCGTTCTCGGTGGCGACCGGCGATCTCAACCGGGACGGCTTCGCCGACATGGTGGTGGCGAACCAGACCACCGGCTCGGTGACCGTCCTGCTGGGTCTGGGTGACGGCATGGTGGCCGCGCGCGGCGACTTCGCGACCGGGGTCGCCCCGGTGTCCGTGGCCATCGCGGATCTCAACTCGGACACCAAGCCCGACGTCATCGTGGCCAACATGGACGGCAACACCGTGTCGGTGCTCATGGGCGTGGGTGACGGCTCGCTGGCCGCGCGGGTCAACTACCCCACGGGGATCTCGCCGTTCTTCGTGGCCGTGGCCGATCTGAACGCCGACCGCAAGCTGGACCTGGTCATCCCCAACGAACGCGCCAATACGGTGTCGGTGCTGCTGGGCAATGGCAACGGCACGTTCGGCGTGAAGCACGACTTCGCCGTGGGCGTGGATCCGGTGGCGGTGGCCGTGGGCGACTTGAACGCGGACGACATCCCGGACCTCGCCGTGGTCAACACCACGTCGAACTCGCTCACCACGCTGCTCGGCAATGGCACGGGTTCGTTCGGCGGCCGCGTGGACACGCCCACGGGCGTGGGGCCGTTCTCGGTGGTCGCTCGCGACCTGAACGCCGATGGTCTGGCCGATCTCATGCTTTCGAACCAGGGTTCGGCCACGGTGAGCGTCTACCTGAGCGGCGGGGGCGGCACGCTCATGGCGGCCGAGGAGTACGCCACGGCCGAGTATCCGATGTCCGTGATGAGTCACGACTTCGACGCCGACGGCGTACCCGACATGGCGGTGGCCAACTACCAGTCCGACCTGATCCGCGTGTGGCGCGGCAATGGCGATGGCACGTTCGTGCGGAAGGGCGACTTCCGATGTGGCTCGCGGCCCGCATGCATCGCGCATGCCGACATGAACGGCGACGGCCGCGAGGATCTGGTGGCCGCCGACCAGACGTTCAACGCCGTGGCCGTCCTGATGGGCAACGGCGATGCCTCGTTCGGCGCGCAGGCGGAGTACGAGACCGGCCGTTTCCCGGCCGCTTCGGCGATCGCGGACTTCAACGCCGACGGCCAGCTGGATGTGGTCACGGCTGACAACCTCGATGGCCAGTTCTCGGTCCTGTTGGGCACGGGGAGCGGATCGTTCCAGCCGCGTGCGGCCTACTTCACCGGTATCGATCCCAACGCCATCGCCATCGGGGACCTGGAGCTCGACGGGCATCCCGACCTGGTGATCACGAACGGCTTCACGAACTCGGTGAACATCATGCTGGGGCAGGCCGACGGCACGTTCGTGCGCGGCCCGGGTCTTGGCGCGGGCGAGTTCTTCGTGGGCCTGAACCCGATCTCGGCGGCGGTGGCCGACTTCAACTCGGACGGCACGCCCGACATCGTGACCGCGAACTACGATGCGGGCACGATCAGCTACGTGCCGGGCGTGGGCGATGGCACGTTCCCGTTCCGCTTCGACCTGCCGGTGGGGCCGCAGCCGTATCACGTGAACGTCGCCGACATGAACCATGACGGGCTCGCCGATCTCATCGTGTGCCTGGTGGGTTCGAACGCGGTCACGGTGGTGCTGGGCAACGGCGACGGCACGTTCCAGGTGCCGATCTCGGTGACCGCGGGCGGATCGCCCACGTGCACGGCGATCAGCGACCTCAATGGTGATGGCCACCTGGATGTGGTGGTGACCAACCAGGCCACGAACTCGGTGTCGGAGTTCAGCGGCAACGGCCATGGCGGGTTCAACCGGAAGCGGGACTTCCCGGTGGGCACGAGCCCGGTGGGTGTGGTGATCGGCGACTTCACCGGCGATGCCAAGAAGGACCTGGCCGTGGTGAATGCCGAGAACAACACCGTCACCGTGCTCACGGGCAACGGCCTCGGGGGCTTCACCGGCAAGAGCGACTACGGCACGGCGATCCTGCCCTCTTCGCTGGTGATGGGCGACCTCAACCGCGATGGCCGCCTGGACCTGGCCGTGGCCAACGCCACTTCGAACGCGGTGTCGGTGCTGCTGGGGACCGCCGGGCTCACGTACCTCGACGCTCCACCGTCGCCGCGCGCGCTACCCAGCGTGCTGGCGTTGGCCGCCCCGAGCCCCAACCCGACCCGCGCGGCCAGCATGATCGGCTTCACGCTGCCGAGCGCCCGCCCGGTCTGGATCGACGTGCTCGACGTGACGGGCCGCCACGTGCGCACACTGAAGAGCGGCGGTGTGCTGTCCGCCGGGGAGCACAGCGTAGTGTGGGACGGCGGCGACGACGCGGGGGCGCACGTGCATCCGGGCGTGTACCTGGTGAAGGTGCGCGCGGGCACGGAGCAAGGCGTGCGCAAGGTCGTGCGGGTGGAGTAGGAGCGGCCCCTCGCATCCATGGCGGTGCGACTCCGCGGCGTGCTAGCGTTCCCCCATGGACGAACCCCGGCACAGCGCACACGATGAGCGCGGACTGATCGCCAAGAACTATGCGCTGTATCGCGCGCTCGGTTGTGAGCGTGCGTTCATGGTCGAGTCCATCTCCTCGGAGCCGGTCGCGGGCACACCGAAGCCGAGTGACGGCTACCGCGCCGAGGCTTCGCTGGCGCCGCTGGCCGACGCCGTTGCGGCGGCCGCGCAGCGCGCGCCGGACCACCCGCTCGAACTCACCCTGAAAGTGCACGGCTTCAACATGCGTCGCGGACAGTTCGCGCGCGAGATCCTGCACGACGCCACGCCACCCGCCGCGCACACGGGTGAGTCGTTCCTGCCGGCGAACGGGTTCCTGATCGGCTATCGCTGGCCCAGCGAGGGCATGGGCTCGCGGGAGTCGGGGCGCGACATGCTGCGGTCGATCGCGGTCTCTCCGGCGATCGGGATCCTGCTCCTGTTGCTGCCGCTGCACGGCCTACTGGTGTCGGGCGGGCTCGAGCAACTGGCGCGCGCCATCGCGTTGCCCCTGGCCGGCGTCGTGGGCGACTGGGGGCGATCGCTGGCGGGCCTCGAGCAGGGCGCACAGGACGCGCTCGGCGCGCTCTGGCCCTTCGCGCCGCGTTTCCTCGAACTGCTGTTCTCGCCGTTCCTGGGTCTGACGTCCTCGGCACTCTGGCTGGGCGCGGGTCTGCTCATCCTGTTGCTACGGCTCTCCACCTACCAACGCGACCGCTATCGCGCGGTGCACTACGGCGTGCCGGATCTGGGCGAGTTCATGCGCGACCTGGAGCGTGCGCTGGTGGCCCGCGACGTGCGCGTCCGAGTGAACGTCGTGGCGCACAGCATGGGCACGCTGCTGTCGGTGAACGCGTTCCGGGTGATGTCGGACTATTTTCATCCGCCGGGGGACGCGGCGGGCAACGGCCCGGACTACGGTGAGATGGGACGCAGGGGCACCTTCAAGCTGGGCACGCTCATCCTGTGCGCGCCCGACCTGCCAGCCGTCATGGCCACGCGCGACCGCAACAACTACTTCCAGTCGGTCTTGCGCCGGTTCGCGTCGGTGCACGTGTTCTGCAGCGACCGGGACCTGATCCTCAAGTGGCTGTCGCCCATCGCCAACTGGGCCAGCGAACCGCGCTACGACATGGTGGGCCGCAAGCTCGGCAACGTGGTGTTGCTCAAGTCCGCGCACCCGCCCGTGAGCGGCCCGGACTCGCGCAGCGACTGGACGCTGTGGCCCATGAACCGCCCGGTGGTCCGCGCGCACTCGTTGTACACGAGCGACCCGGTAGGAGCCTCGCAACCGGCGGTCGTCCACTTCCACGACTGCACCCTGGATGCGGGGCTCGCGGGCTCCTACGGCAGCATGGCCCTCGCTTCGCTGGTCGTGGTCGCGGTGCTGGCGGCGCCCAGCGTACTGCTGCACGTGGCCGTGTTCGGCTGGCTGGCCTCGATGCTCGGCAGTTGGCTGTTGCTCGGGTTGCTGGCCCGGCCGCTGTGGCCGCGCGTTCGCGACGTGGCGTGGCTCGGCGGCGTCGTGGGCGCGCTGGCCGAAGTGCCGAGCCTCATGATGTTCGCCACGTTCTGGCGCGGCTGGGACCCGCACGGCGGCTACTTCACGTTCGGCCGCGCACCGCGGCAGCGCGTGTGCGAGTTGCTCGCCCATGAAGACGCGTTCCCGCGACATGCGGCCGACGGCCGCGAGATCGAAGAGGAGGACGCTGCGATCCGCTATCGGCTGGTGCGGATCTCGGTGTAAGGGAAAGCGACCGCGGTGTAGCGAGCGGGGTCCCAGGAGTACGCGCGTGGGTGAACCGGCCGGAGCCCCGCAGCGCGCGACGCACCCCGCGAGGCCGGGCGACGCGCTACCGGCTGTCGCCAGACAATCCCAGCCGCTTCACCAGCGCGTCGTAGCGCGCGTCGGCGCGAAGCGCGTCCATGCGCGGATGCACGCGCAGGAAGATGAGGCCGGTGGCGCGCTCGTCCACGGCCGTGCCGAGCCACTCGAAGGCCTCGTCGAGGTCGCCCAGACAAGCGTGCAGCGCGGCGATGCCCCAGGCCGACACCACGCGTTGAGAGCGCGCGGCGATGAGCTCCGCCAGCATGAGCCGCGCTTCGTCGGCGTCGCCGCGCCGGACCGCCAGGTGCGCCAGCCCGAACGACGGACCGGCCACGCCGCCCGACAGCCGGCGGCCCTCTTCGTACTGCTCGCGTGCTTCGTCGAAGCGGCCGAGCGCTTCGAGCGACCGGGCGAGGTCCGTGTGCGCGCCGTCGAAGCGAGCGTCGAGTTCGAGCGCCATGCGGTAGTACACCACCGACTTCTCGAACTGGCGGCCGTAGTAGTACACGTCGCCGACGCCGGTGTGGATCAGCATCGAGAGTGGGTCCAGGCTCAACGACGTGAGCATGGCGCGCTGGGCTTCGGGGTGGCGCTCCAGACAATAGAGTGCGCGCGCCATGAAACTATAGGGCGGAGCCAGCCCGGGGTTCAGTTCGATGGCGCGCTGCAGCGAACGGATGCCGTCGGACAACTGCATGTTCGACACCAGCGCATTGCCCAGTGCGGCGTGACCCTCGGCCAGGTTCTCGTCGAGCGCCAATGCCTTGAGCGCGGCCGCGCGCGACTCCGCGTTGGCCTCGGCGGGCGGGGCCATGCCCCGGTTGGCGCGTACCATGTGGCAGTCGGCCACGCCGGCCCACGCGGGTGCCAGGTCGGGCGAGATCTCGAGCGCGCGCTTGAAGTGCTTGAGGCTCAGCTCGATCGCCTGCGGGGACGCGGCCGCCAGCGTGTGCCGGCCCTTCATGTACTCCAACTGGGCCTCGGCGTTCACTGGCGTGTGCCGCGCCAGCCGCTGCGCGTCGCCCTGCGACAAGTGCAGCGCGATCTCGCGCGCCACGTGCTCGGCGACCTCGTTCTGCAGAGCGAACACGTCCTCGAGCCCGCGGTCGTAGCGCTCGGACCATAGCGCGTCGTCGCGGCGCGCGGACACGAGACTCAGGTTGATGCGCACCCGCGATCCCACCAGCAGCGCCGAGCCCTCGAGCACGGCATCCACGTTGAGCTCGCGCGCGATCTCGGGCAGCGACAGCGAGCTGCCCTTGTACTTCATGGCCGACGTGCGCGAGATCACACGCAGCGGCTTCAAGCG
>JBEBGT010000326.1:0-4519 GCA_040081365.1 Candidatus Eiseniibacteriota bacterium
GTCGTGTGGGGCTATGTCGTGAAACGCCACGGCCCCGTGCGATGGGTACGGCTCGCTGCGCCGTCACCGGGCGCCGGCGCACCAAGTGGCCTTGCGGAACTTCGTCGTGTGCTGCTCCGCGACAGTGCCTGGCCGCTCGCTCTGGCGGATGCCAGCGAGTCGGAACGCATGGGACGTCGCGTCTGGCGCGAACGGCTGGAACCGTTGCTGCCGGCGCTCGTGAACATCCAGCATCTCATCGTCCTGGATTCGAAGGGGATGGAGTACGTCCCGGTCGAGTCCTGGGTCGACGGCCGGGGCCGGCCCGCAGTGGAGCGATTCGCGATCTCCTACGCTCCGTCGGCGTCCGTCTACGCGCTGTTGCACGCGAGGGGCCGGACGAGGCCGCTCGCGGACCCCGAACGTGCCCTGGTCGTCGGGGACCCCCGGCTCACCGAGCCCGCACTTTCGAGCCGGCTTGCGCTCCAGAATGCGATGACTTCGAGTCGGGTCGCGCTCTCGGGGTTCGCCCGGGGGCGGGCGTCGGGCCCAACACCTGCCATGAGGCAACTCACCTGGGCTCGCTCGGAACTGGTGGCGGTGTCATCGCGGTTCGAACGCGCGACCGTGCTCACCGGGGTGAACGCCTCCGAAGCGAAAGTCCGCTCAGCACTTGGAACCGCGCGCGAGGCCCCGTATAGCGTCGTCCACTTCGCCGCCCACACGCTCCAGAATCGCCATCGGCAGTCACCGGTGTCGCTGTTGCTGGAGGGCACCTCGGTGAACCGGCCGCCGAGCGAGCCGCTGGCTGCATCTCCCGATGATGGCTGGCTGACGTCCGACGAAGTCGGTGCGCTTGAGGTCCCGGCCGAGATGGTGACCCTCAGTGCCTGCAGGACCGCGGGTTTCTATGACTTCGGTGGTTTCGTTGGGTTGGGCGACGCGTTCCTGAGGGCCGGCGCCAGCTGCGTGGTGATGAGCCTCTGGGAAGTGGATGACCACGCCACCGAGCTGCTGATGCGCACCTTCTACGGACAGCTCAGCGGACTTCGCCGAAGCGATGGCAACACCGCCGATCGGGCGCCCGATCGTGCTCTGGCGCTGGCCAGAGCCAAGTGCGATTTGCGGAACTACACGGACGCGGACGGCCGCCACCCGTACTCGCACCCGGCCTACTGGTCGGGATTCATCCTGGTGGGTGACTCGGGGCATTGAGCTCACGCGACGTGCCGGTCGGAAGAAACCCACGGCGGTCGCGCCCCGGGTGACTTGGAGAGCCAGCGGTTCGGGCCTCCGACCACGAGGTTGGGAGGGACGGACATCACCCCGACGACAACAGACTGTAGGTTCCGCCTCCAGTGCGCTAGGCTGCGGCCATGGGCAAGAAGGGACTGGCCAGCGGAACCGAAGCCGCACGGAACATCGACCAGCGCAT
Source organism: Candidatus Eiseniibacteriota bacterium (assembly GCA_040081365.1). Taxonomy (GTDB): domain Bacteria; phylum Eisenbacteria; class RBG-16-71-46; order RBG-16-71-46; family RBG-16-71-46; genus JAIOPA01. The sequence goes on from JBEBGT010000326.1 coordinate 1,415, forward strand.
CGTCGAGCTCGGCGTTTGGCGGGGCGAGACGCTGGCGCACATGCGTGCGCTCATCCTGGAAGCCGTACCCGGGATCACCGAGGAATGGAAGTGGAACGTGCCGGTGTGGTCGCTCCACGGCATCGTGTGCACGGGCGAAACGTACAAGAAGGCCGTGAAGCTGACGTTCGCCAAGGGTGCGATGGTCCCGGACCCCGCCAAGCTCTTCAACTCGAGCCTCGAGGGCAACACGCGTCGCGCGATCGACATCGCCGAAGGCGAGACGGTGAACGCGCGCGCGTTCAAGGCGCTGGTGAAGGCCGCCGTGAAGGTGAACGCGGCGGGAGCAAAACAGAAGTAGCTCGCTTCATGGCGGCGGCGTGCCACGTATGGGCGATCATCGGCGCATGCGGCCCCGTGTCCGAGCGCCAGCCAGCCCATCTGGCCCTGTGACTCCCACGGACGCCCCCGCCGGCCGGGATGACCGCATGCCGGACTTCGGATAGTCTGCGCGCCATGCGTGATGCGATCGTGGCACTCTATACCCAGACCATGGGCCGCCCACCCGAGGCCGTCACCCGGCTCGTGCCGGATGGCTCCCAGCGTCAGTACTACCGGCTCACGTCCAGCGGGCAGAAGTCCGTGGTGGGCGCACATGGCCCGGACGCCGAGGAGAACCGCGCTTTCCTGGCGTACTCGCGCGCGTTGCGCGGTGCCGGATTGTCGGTGCCCGAGATCTACGCCGCCGATGCCAGCCTCGGCATCTGGCTGGGCGAGGACCTGGGCGACACCACGCTGTTCGCGGCGTTGTCGGCCGCACGCAAGGACGACTCGGGATCCTTCCCGGGCGCCATGCTGCCGGTGTACGAGCGCGTAGTGGCCGAGCTGCCGCGCTTCCAGTTCCTGGGCGCCAAGGCGGTCGACTTCTCCTACGCCTATCCGCGCGCGGCGTTCGACGAGCAGTCCATGCACTGGGACTTGAACTACTTCAAGTACCACTTCCTGAAGCTCGCGCACGTGCCGTTCAACGAGCAGCGGCTGGAGAGTGACTTCGAGAAGTTGGTGGCCCATCTGCTGTCGACCGACACCGACTACTTCCTGTACCGCGACTTCCAGTCGCGCAACATCATGGTGCGCGACGGCCAGCCGTGGTTCTTGGACTACCAGGGTGGACGCAAGGGTGCGGCCCAGTACGACCTGGCCTCGCTGCTCTACGACGCCAAGGCCGACCTGCCCGAGACGGTGCGCACGCACCTGATCGAGTGCTACCTCAAGGCGTTCGAGGCCCAGGGCGGCAAGGCCGAGCGCTTCCGCGCGCACTACCCGGGTTACGTGCTCATCCGCATCATGCAGGCCATGGGTGCGTACGGCTATCGCGGCTTCTACGAGCGCAAGCCGCGCTTCCTGGAGAGCGTGCCGTACGCCGCGCGCAATGTGGCGCGGTTGCTGGACGCCGGCCTGCCGGTGGAGCTGCCCGAACTGGAGTCCGTGTTCCGCCAGATCGTCGACATGTGGGCCAAGCGCGAGGGACCATTGAGCACACCACCGGGTCTGCATGTGCATGTGTGCAGTTTCAGCTACCGCGACGGCCTGCCCGCGGGCGACCCCGAGCACGGAGCCGGGTTCGTGTTCGACTGCCGCTCGCTGTCGAACCCCGGCCGCCGCCCCGAACTCTCGGTGCGTATCGGCACCGAGCCCGAGATCGTGCGCTTCCTGGAGGCCATGCCCGAGACCGAGGCGTTCTGGCGGCACGTGGTGGCGTTGGTCGAGTCGCACGTCGAGAACTTCCTGGAGCGCAACTTCTCGCAGTTCCACGTGGCGTTCGGTTGCACGGGTGGCCAGCATCGCTCGGTGTACTTCGCCGAACGACTCACGCGCTTTCTGCGCGAGAACTACCCGCAAGTCACCACCGACCTCGTGCACTCGTCCAAGGCGCGCTGGAAGCTGCCGGGCGACGCGGGGAAGGCGTAGTAGTGCTGGACGGCATGATCTTCGCCGCGGGCCGCGGCACGCGCCTGGGCGAACTGGGGCAGACCACGCCCAAGGCGCTCATCGAGGTCGGCGGCATGACCATGCTGGAGCGCACGGCGCGCAAGCTGGTGGCCGCGGGGGCGAGCCGCTTGGTGGTGAACGTGCATCACCACGCCGACGCCATCACGCAGTTCCTTGCCACGCATGACCTGGGCGCAGAAGTGCGCGTGAGCCCCGAGCTGGCCGAACCATTGGAGACCGGCGGTGGGCTGTGGCAGGCGCGCGAACTCTTCCGCCTGGATTGCCCCGTGCTAGCTCACAACGTCGACGTGGTGTGCGACACCGACCTGGCACCACTGCTGGCCGCGCACGCCGCGAGCGGCGCGCTGGCCACGCTCGCCATGCAGGACCGCGAGACGCAGCGCTACCTGCTGTTCGACGACCACGGCCTGTTCGCGCGCGACAACCGGAAGACCGGCGTGCTCACAAAGGTGCGCGAACCGATCGGCCCGGTGCAGGCGCTGGCGTTCGCCGGCCTGCACGCGTGCTCGCCGCGCTGGTTCGACCTCGTCACCGAGCGTGGCGTGTTCGCCATCGTCGACGTGTGGCTGCGGCTGGCGGGTGAGGGCCACGCCATCAGGCCGTGGATCGTGCCCGAGGGCGCGTGGCTCGAGATCGGCAATCCCGAGCGCCTAGCACAGGTGCGGGCGAAGCTCGGGGGGTAGTCCGGCATCAAGGAGGTGAGTCGATGATCGCCCGCTCGCTCCACCACGTCTGGTTCCGTGCCGTTGCAGCCATCGTGTTGGCCAGCATGCTCGCCTCACCGGTACTCGCCGACACGGTGATGCTCAGGTCGGGTGCGAAGGTGAAGGGGACACTTGCGAACCGGGAGATGTTCCGCGTGCCCCTGCCGCGCATGGACAGCGTCGCGATCCTGGCCACCGACTCCACCAGCACCGAACCCGTCCTGCGCCGCTTCGAAGTGGCCGAGGTCGATGCCGTCGTGCTCGAACAGGACGGCAAGCTCACCGTGTTCGACCTCAACCGGCCGGCTACCGCTCCGCGCAGCGTGGTGCTGAAGAACGAGTCGCGCGGCATCTCGGAGTTCCCCACACAGCTCACGCCCAACGGTGGTCCGGCGCCCGCCGTGATCAC
>JBEBGT010000327.1:0-4494 GCA_040081365.1 Candidatus Eiseniibacteriota bacterium
AGTCCACTCGGGGCCGCGCCGCCTGGGCACGACGGTGCGTCCACTGGAATATGGAACCGCCCGGCCCCGAGTGGACTATGATGTTCGAGCCCGACCGGGGCCGACCTATTGTCCGCTGGAGGTGCCGATGTCCGAAGTCCGTGGCCATGCACTCGCGTCGTCCCGTCGCGCGACCCCGTTCCGTGCGGTGATGATCCTCGCGGGCCTGCTGTCCGTGCTGGTCCTGCCGGGTTGTGACAAGGCGGGCCGGCCCGTGGCCCCGGTCACGACACCGCCGGTCGCGGACTCGCCGGAGGCTGCCGCTCATGCGTTCGAGTGGGCGTTCATGCATCGTGACCTCGGGCAGCTTGAACAGCTGCTCGCCGACGACTTCGAGTTCGTCACCGCGGCGGGTGACAGTGCTGGCGGCGCGACCCTCGAACGCTGGGATCGCCAGCGTGTCCTGCAGTCGGCACGGAACCTGTTCCTCGGCGACCCCACTGGCCCCGACGCTGCAGAGCGCATCCGCCTCATCCTCGATCCGAGGTTGGTCTCCGCGCCCGACCCGCCGTTCGACCCGGTCACTCATCGCGCCGTCCGAAGCACGCTCCAGTTCCAAGTGCTCGCAGCCGAGGGCGATATCTTCGAGACCTCGGGAGCACTGACATTCCGCCTGAGCCGCGGGGACGTCTCGAGCATTCCTGCCGGCGCGACTGGCGTACCTTTGCCGAACTCCAGCCAGCGCTGGTGGATCCGGGGGATCGTGGATGAAACCGCTGCGATCCCGGTGGGCCCGCGGCTGGCCGCGAACCCCACACGGCAGACGACACTCGGGGTGATCCTCACCCGCTATTGGAATCCCCGGTAGCGCAGCGGGATTCCTCCCGGTAGCGCGCTCGCGCGGTGCCGTCGCAGCGCCCCGAGTTCGCCTCGCCTGATGACGGATTCCCAGTCAGCAGCTATCCTGCCGCGATGCTCCTGACCCTCGCCATCGTCGTCCTGCTCGGCAGCACCGCATACGCCTATCGCCAGCGCTCGAACCCGCTCGACGCCGCGGCCCTGCGGCGCCGGCTCGGGCTCGCGTTCGCACTCGCGCTGGCGCTCCGAGTGGCGCTCGAACTGCTGCACATCGCGCCCGCGGGCGCGGGCCGGACGGTGGCGGCGTTCGCCGTGCTGTCGATCGCGCTGGTGTTGTTCGCCGTGTTCATCCGGCTGTCGTTGCTGGGAGAGTGGCGGAAAGGCGAGCGCTGGGGCCGGCTCAGTATGGTCGTGTTCGTGCCGTTCCTGCTGCTGGGGCACGAGACCGGCGCGGCGGTGTTCTTCTCGTTCGTCTCGCTCATGCGGCACCCGTGGATCCGTGACCTGCGCACCACCGAGCGCTTCCGCGCCACCGTGGCCTGCCTCGTGGTGCTCCTGGCGCTCGGGGTGCGCGTGGAGTTCGCGGACGGACTGCAGGGGACCGCGGCGTACGCCCAGGAGATCGCGCGCTACGTGCGCGGCGTGGTCCTGCTCACGGCCGCACTCGGCATGCTGCGCGCGTTCAAGGCGTTCACCACCGATCCCACGCTCGGCATCCGGCGCGTCGGGCGCCGGCTGGCGCTGTCGCACGTGCTCGTCGTCACCGTGCCGCTGCTCATCGTGGTCGCGCTGTGGATCAGCAGCACGTACCTGGGCGTGAACGCCGACCGCGCGCTGGTCACCGGCCGCGCGGTGGATCACGAGGCGCGCGCGCTGCATTCGGCGCTCACCGTGGCACTCGCGAGCAGTGATCCGGCCGCCGCTGCGCAGGCGCTCGCGGCGGATCGCAAGGGCGCATGGCCTGGCACGCGCATCTTCACGCTGCGCGACAGCGCGCTCACGCGCATCGCGGGCGAGCCGGTCGCCGGCGAGGCCCTGCTGCCGGGCTGGGTGGCCCGGCTGGATTCGCTACCGGCTCAGGGCATCGTGAGGCTGTCCGGACTGCGCTGGCTGGGCGCTGCGGTGACGCGCGATCGGGACGGACTCGTCATCCTGGTGCCGGCCACCGAAGTGCTCGACAGCACGCTGTCGCCTCTGATGGGAGCGAGTGTGAAGTGGAGCCGCGAGGACCGGGCCGAGACCTCGCGCGACTCGTTGCGCCGCGAAGTGAAGGCCATGCGCGATTCCGTGCGACAGGTGCACGGCGACGCCCCCGGCGCGGATTCGCTCGAGAGGGCGCGCACCCTGGCCCTGACCCGGCGTTTCGGCATCCCGGACAGTGTCGTGAAGACGGGCGCCCCGGTCGTCGTCAGCACGGGGACCGACACGCTGAGCAGCGGCGAGGGATCCGGACTCGGCTTCACCGGCCAGGTCTCGGTGAACGGCGTGAGCTACCGGGCCGACGCGTGGATCCGCTCCAATCACACCCTCACCGCGCGCGCGTCGTTCCGCAGCACGCTGCTCGGTATGTTCGAGAAGGTGCGTGAGAACCCGCTGCAGGCGATCCCGATCGCCTCGCTCGCCGGACTCGCGCTGTTGCTGCTACCGCTGGCGCGCACCAACCTGCGCATGGTGAACGGCATGGGCGGCAGCATCGCGCGCGGGATCGGCGCGCTGCGTGACGGTGCGGCGGCGTTCGGGGCCGGCCAGCTCGCACACCGCATTCCCATCGAGGGCGACGACGACCTGTGGGACACGGCCCGGCAGTTCAACCAGATGGCCGAGGGCCTCGAGCGCGCCCGGGAGCTGGAGAAAGAGCGCGACCGGCTCGAGAACGAACTCGAGGTGGCGCGCCGCATCCAGGCCCGGCTGCTGCCGGACGGCCCGCCGCACGTGGGCGGACTCGACATCGCCGGGCTCTCGGAATCCGCACGCGAGGTGGGCGGCGACTACTACGACCACATCGATCTCGGCGGCGGCCGGGTGCTGCTCGTGATCGCCGACGTCTCGGGCAAGGGGGTGCCGGCTGCGCTCATCATGTCGGGCTTCCGCGCCTCGCTCATGAGCCAGGACACGCAGGCGGCACCCCCCGACGTGGTGGCGAGCCGCGTCAACGACTTCCTGCACAAGAGCGTCGATCCCGGCAAGTTCGTGACCGCGTTCTTCGGCTTCCTCGATGCCGCGAGCGGCCGCTTCGTGTACGTGAACGCGGGCCACAACCCGCCCATGCTGCTGCGCAACGACGGCCGCGTCGAGATGCTCACCGAGGGCGGGCTCATCCTCGGCATCATGGCGGGTTCGCCGTTCACGAGCGGCGAGACCACGCTGGCCCCGGGCGAACTCGTGGCGCTCTACACCGACGGCGTCACCGAGGGCGCCGATGCGACGCAGGAACAGTGGGGCGAGGACCGGCTCATGGCGCAGTTGCGCGCGGGTAGTACCGAGAGCGCGGGCGAACTGGCGCGCCGCATCGTGCGCGAGGTGCGTGCATTCGAAGGCGAGTCGGGGCCGGCCGACGACATCACGGTGCTGGTCGCGAAGCGGCTGCCGGTGAGCTAGCGGCGGGCCCCGGCGGCGGCGCGCAGGTCGGCGAGCGTGCTGCGCAGGGAACGCGTCGCCGGGCTGTCCGGGTCCAGTGCGCGCACCGTGTCGAACTCGGCATACGCCTCGCGCAGCCGGCCCTGCGCGGCGAGCGCGTAGGTGAGCACCTGGCGCACCGTGGGTTCGGTCGGCAGCAGCGCGACGAGCGGGCGCACGAGCGATTCAGCCTCGATGTGCCGCCCGGTGCGCGTGAAGGCATAGCCGCGCATGCCGCCACTCGTCACCCGGTAGGACACCGCATGCGGGTCGCGCTGCAGGGAGTCCGCGCGGTCGAGCAACGGCAGGAGCCGATCGAAGTCCTCCGCACGCACGAGAGCCTGGGCGGCGAACAGGCTGCGCATCGCCTCGGGCTCGACGAGCGCGACCGGCGGCTCGTGGCCGCCCTCACCCTGCAGGATCGTCCACACCGGCTGCTCCATGCGGGCGCGGAACGCATCGAAGCGCAACCATGACAACGTGGAGTCGCGATACCACACCTGCAGGGCATGCGAGCCGCCGAAGGCGTACTCCACGCCGTGTGGCAGGTTCTGCTGCACGATCACCGCGTGGCGCGGGAGCGTCCGCCAGCGCTGCGTGAGCTTGAGCCGCGCCGCGCGCATGAAGTGCTGCAGGCGGGTGAGTCGCGCGTAATCCATGAACGCGCCCGATTCGATGGGTTCGTCGTTCACGACGCGCGTCGCACCCGGTGCGCGCTCGAGCGCGGCGAGCCGCACGAGCGAGAGCGCGGCTGCGAGGCCCGGGTGGGCCGCACCCGTGAGCGCGACGGCGGCCACCCCGAGGCCCATGCTGCCGTACTGGCTGCGATTGGGCTGCCACGACGGGAAGATGGACGCGAGCGTGGCGGTGGCGAGCGCGAACCACGCCGCGCCCCACACGGCCCAGGCGCGCAGCGGTGCCCACCGCGCGCGGGCATCCGCGCGCAGGATCAGCACCGCCACGGCCACGAACAGCACGCACGCCGCGGCGATCGCGATGAACGGTTCGTCGGGTGACGTCACGGTGGGCAGGCTCACGAGC
>JBEBGT010000328.1:0-4487 GCA_040081365.1 Candidatus Eiseniibacteriota bacterium
GACCAACGCGCGCGCTCGGCTTCGCGATCGCGGTCGCGCGCCGCGTCGTAGTGCCAGGGCCGGCCGCCGTCGTGCGCGAAGCTGCCACTGCGCAGCACGTCGCCGGCGCGCACGATGCGCCAGTCCTCCTCGCCCCACAGGAAGCCGCCGCGGCGCGCCAGGGCCGCGGGCGAGTTCCCGGCCAGCACCAACAGGAAGCGCCGGGGCGCGAGCGGGTTGGCCCACGCCAGCTGGATGGCGTCTCCGGGCTGGTCGTAGAGCCGGCCCTGCCAGCGGAAGCCCGTGCGCTCGAAAGTGACGGGCAGGACGCTCACCACGCGTTGCGTCCAGGCGTTCTCGCGCGCGCCGCCCACGAGGAACACGGGCGCGGCTGCGAACGCGGCCTCACTCACCTCGCGGTCAGAGCGCACGGCCGTGCTGTCGGCACCGAACGCCCGGCGGGCCAGCGAACGCGCGCGATCACGCAGCGTGGTCGTGGCGGCCGGATCGAGCGTGCCGTACACGAACAGGAACGGCGGCGCATTGGCGAGTGCTGCTTCCATCTCGGCGCGCGTGAAGCGCGGCGGCTGCAGCTTCTGGGCGCGGGCGGCGGCGGGACACAGCAGCACCGCCAGCAGCAGTGCGCGAGTGACGGCGGTGTGCACGCGCACCCGGGACCGCGGTTCCGCGCTCAGCGCGGGATGACGCTCTGGACCTGGAAGCGGAACGCGTACGTGCGCGGCTGGTTCTCGATCAGGAAGAACAGGTCGACGCCGAACGACTTGCCCGAGTACGTGGGCGCACTGCTGTCCTCCGGCAGGAGCGGCCGGCGCAACTGGGTCTCGGGCGTGGCCCCGGGATCGAGCAGGTCATCGAGCGAGAACACGTAGTCGCTGTAGCGCTGCAGCCCCATGATCTGCGTGAACGCCTGCGTGGAATATCGGTCCCGCCAGCGCGTGGTGTTGTGTCCCACCTTGGCGGTGCGGCCGTTGGGGTCGTAGAACACCGAACGGTCCCAGTCGATCTGCACCGGACGGCCCTGCAGGTTCTCGACGCCGAAGTAGAGCGCGTTGGGCGACGGCCGGAACGAGAACGACAGGTCGCGGTCGCGATAGGCGAACGTGCCACTCGCCGCCGGCTCGGTCTGCCGGAAGCGGTACACGAACTGCGCATCGGCCGAGCCCGGCACTGCACCAACGGAATCGCCCGCCGTGGTGACGGCGTTGGACACCTGCGCCGAGGGCGCACTCGAGGGCGGCGGCGCGGAGGACTCCGGCGCGGGCGCCGAACCGCAGCCCGACAGCAGCGCGGCGGTGGCGAAGCAGACGAGGACGTGCGAGGGCTTGATCACGAACGGCAGCCTAGCGAACCGCCGCGGGCGAGTCCACTGCCCTCTCTGCCCGGGCCAGGTGCGCGCCCCGCGCTTCGCGGGGTGCGCCAGCGCGAAGGCCCTCGGTCCCGTGATCGACGTGGCTGGGCATGGCCTGCTCCTCACTGATATCCCAGGCACGATCAGAACGGCGTCCGGCCGGCATAACCGGTGAGTTCGACATAGCCCTCCCCCGTCACCGGCTTGCCTGCACTGGTGCCCGTCACGCGGACGCTACCCTCCCAGTACGCCAGCCCGCCCATGCTCTGCACCCAGAGCTCCTGGTCGCGGACTGTGGGCTCCAGCTTGAGCTCGAGCCCGGAGCGCGGCACCCGCACCAGCCAGCCGCTCGGGTAGCGTGCCCCCGTGCGCGGGCTCTGCCACTCGCCCGTGGGGCCGGTGTCGAAATCGGAGAAGCGCACAGCGCTCGTACGACCATCGGGTTCGACCAGCGTGCCGGACGAGAACGGTTCCAGTCCGCCACCTTTCAAGCGCAGGCGGTAGAGCATGAGGTCGCGGCCGTCGGACAACTGCACGCTGAACCAGTCCCAGCCGCTGTGCGTGGCGCGCAGCCGATCGCTCGAGAACTCGTGATCCATCCATGAGCGGCCCTCCACCGCGAGCGTGTCACCCCCCAGCACGAGCCGGCCGCGCGTGGCGAGCCGGGTGAGCGAGTAATAGTGCGACGCGTTGCCCACGCCCGCCGACTTCTGGCTCACGCCACGTTCGCCGTGGATCACCGGTGGCTTCTCGGGCGCGAGTCGCAGGTCGAGTTGGAAGTCCTTGGCCGCACCCACCAAGCGGTGCGTGCTGCGGTCGGCCTCGAGCCCGGCGTAGTCGTCGCCGATCCACACCAGGTAGCGCGTGCTGTCGGCGCCGGCCAGCTCGAGGGCGGCGCGTTCCGACTTCTCGTCGGTGAGGAAGCGGCGGCCGTTCTCGTCGGTGAGCGTGAGGTGGCGGAACATGAGGTGGTTCGCACGCCAGGCCGAGCCGGGCTTGCCGGGCGCGACCGGCAGCCCCAGGCGGAAGAACGTGAGCTCGTAGCCGAAGCGCCGCTCGCCCGCGCGCAGGTGGCCGGTGTAGTACCACCACTCGATGCGGTAGCTGGGATGCGCGGCGTGGTCGATCGGGAACTGGAAGTCGTAGGGCGGCACCGCGAGGCGGAAGCCCTCGGCATCGGTGGCGATGGGCGCGTCGGCGGTGGCGACGGCCGAGGCGGACAGCAGCGCGGCGAGGACGCCGGTCTGCAGCACTCCCAGGGCGCGCATCACTCCACCCGCAGGGCCGCCGCGGTCGCGCGGCCGGTGGCGAGCCGGGCGGGCACGAACCCGGCGAGCGTGGCGGTGACGGTCATGAGCACGATGGCCTGCACGAAGATCCGGGGCTCCACGTCCATGCGGATACTCCAGCCGAAGAACTGACGGTTGATCACGTGCACCAGCAGCAGCGCCAGCACATACCCCGCGAGGCACCCGAGCGCCGAGCCCGCGGCCCCGAGGACCGCACTCTCGACCAGCACGAGCGTGCGCACCTGCCCGCGCAGCGCACCGGCCGCCCGCAGCACGGCGAGCTCGCGCCGCCGCTGCAGCACCAGCGTGGTGAGCGTGCTGATGACACCGAGCACCGAGACGAACACGGCGATGGTCTGCAACACCCAGGTGATCGCGAACGTCTCGTCGAATACCAACAATACACGTTTCCGGAGCGCCTGGTTCGGGGTCACATGCAACAACACGCCCGGGCCCGCGAGCCGCAGGAACGCGGTGCGCACCGCATCGGGGTCACGCCCGGGTTCCAGGTAGAGCGCCAGGCTCTCGGTGCGGTCGTCGCGCCACAGCCGCGCGTAGAGCGCGCGGTCCATCATCACCGCGCCGGCGTCGCTGCTGTAGTCGTAGAACACACCCTCGACGGCCACGCTCACCTCGCCCGCCGGGGTGGGCAGCACGAGCGCGCCGCCGGTGGTGACCCGGTGCCGGTGCGCAAAGCTCTCGGTCACGACCACGCCGCCGTCGCGCAGCGCGCGGCCCAGCACCACGCGCGCGTCCTCGCCGTTCACGAACTGCAGCCGGCCGTGGTCGCGCTGCACGGCGAAGTCAATACCGATGACCATGGCCAGCAGCCCGTCGAGCGTGATCGAGCTGCCGCGGTAGGTGTCGACCGCGACCACGCCGGGCAGTGCGCTCGCGCCGGTCACGAGCGCCGGCGGCAGCGCGGTGGCGTGCTGGCTCGCGCGATGCCCCACCGGCTCCACGTACAGGTCGCCCCGCAGCGACTGCGTGATCCACGTGTCGACCGTGCTGCGGAAGCTGCCGACCATCACCGACAGCGCCACCAGCATGCCGACCGCCACCATGACCGCGGCGATCACCACGCTGCCGCGCGCGGCGGTCTCGCGCACGGCGCGCGCGCCGAGCGTAGCCGCGATGCCGAAGCGGCGCGCGAGCGGCGACGCCACGCGCTCGGCGAGCAGCGTCCACAACGGTGCCAGCAGCGAGAAGCCCGCCAGCACGAGGAACGCCGCCACGAACCCGCCGGCCGGTGCGCGCGCGGCGATCGTCCACGCGGACACGCCGCCCGCGAGCAGCAGCGTGCCCAGCCCCGCGAGTCCCAGCCGGCCGTAGGGCGGGCGGCGCGCCTCGATGCCGGAGCCCTCGCGCAGCGTGGCCCCCGGCGGCGTGGCCGCCGCCTCGAGCGCGGGCGCGAACGCCGACACGAGTGCGGACACCACGCCGATAGCGGTGCCCGTGAGTAATGTGCCGGCATCGATGCGCAGCTTCGTGGCCTCGCCCACCAGGTAGAGCACGCTCAGCGTGCGGCCCACCTGCTGGAGCGCGAGGTTCGCGAACAGCGCGCCCAGGGCGGCACCCAGGACACCGCCGGACGCGCCGAGCACGAGGCCCTCGGTGAGGAACACGGTCACGACCTGGCGGCGCGTGAGCCCGAGCGCGCGCAACACGCCGATGTCGCGGCGCTGGCGCACCACCGCCAGTGCGACGGCATTGAAGATGAGGAACGTGCTCACGAAGATGGCGATGAACGACAGGGCCAGCAGGTTGAGCGAGAACGCGCGCACCAGGTTCTCAACCTGTTGCGTGCGGGCGCGCGGCAGCTCGGCCCGCGCCTCGGCGGGCAGCAGCCG
>JBEBGT010000329.1:0-4482 GCA_040081365.1 Candidatus Eiseniibacteriota bacterium
AGTAGAGCACGTCTGATCTGCGGGCCATGGGGTAACAAGTTGGCACGGTGTGATCGCATGCGAAGGTGATGAGGCCAGCGGTCTGGTAGACCGCCGGCCCCCTGCCCAAGCCTCTCCGGCAGCGCTCGACCATGGCGGGCGTGTCTGCCATCGGTTCAGGCTCGGATGCCGACACGCGCAACGGGGGCATCCGCAAGTCGGTGGTGGAGTGCGCTCGAGCGACGGAGCTGGGGTGTCGGCGGTTGCCCCCGGCTCAGGCGCGAGCCGCGGAATAGACCAGCTTCGCGCGGGCGGTGAACGCGGTGGAGTCCATCGCTTCCAGCCGGCGCCGGGCTTCCCCCAGGCACGCCGTCTGGGCGGCAGACGCCGCAGACGGGCTCCAGGGGGACCCGGGATCCGGGATGTTCACATGTGATGCGGGTGGGCCTACTTCAGCACGCGCATCTCATTGCCCGATGTGCACCAGCTTCCGGCTCTCGCGCACACCGCCGGCGCGGACCTCATAGAAGAGCACCGCACTCGTCACCGCGCGGCCAGAATCGTCCAGACCATCCCACAGCACTTCGTGGCTGCCCGCGACGAGGCGGCGGTCCAGCCGCCGCACCAACCGGCCGCTCGCGTCGAAGATCGAGATCCCGACGTCGCCTGCCTGCTGGATCGAGAAGCGCAGCTTGGTCGAGCTGCGGAACGGGTTCGGGGCACCGTCTGACAGCCGCAGCGCAGGGCTGCCCTGCCCCCCAGGCACGCCAGCCGGCCCGATGTAGTGCATCAGGCGCACGGCGTTCTGGTCGGTGGCCATGAACTCCACGAGCCCGTCGTGGTTCACGTCCATCGTGTCCAGGTTCCCGGTGAATCCAACGCTGGTCCAACCGGGGATGTCGGTCGAGGTGCGGAACACCACCGAGCCGTCGAACGCGCGAACGACCAGGTCCTTGGGCTCGAAGCCCTGGGTCGCCACCTCGAGCATGTCATTGAACCCCGTGCTCCGGAATGCGCCGGTCACGAAGCCGTTGCGCTGGTCGCCAGTCGAGAACAGCGTAGCGAAGGCCGAGCCATTCCAGCGGTAGCACGTGGTCAGCTGCGGCACATTGAACGCATTCCGGACCATCACGAGTTCGAGACGAGGATCATGATCGAAGTCCTGAGGAATGACGCCGCCCTGGGATGCGAGGAAGGCCGGGAACTCATGACGCACGGCCCCGGTGAGCGGGTCGAGCAGCGCAAAATGGCCGTCGCCGCTCGAGACTGCCCACAATCCGTTGAGCGCATTGTCGTCGACCTTGGGCGCAGGGAACGGAAAGTTCCACGCGGTCGAGGACCAGAGTTGCGTGTACGCGCTGCCGTTGTAGCGGACCACGCGTGCGGTGGCACCGTTCTGGATGATGAACTCGAAGATGCCGTCCCCGTTCAGGTCCACAGGATTCACGGTCGGTTCTCCCGCGGTCCAGCCCGGGATCTGCGTCGAGGCGCGGAACAGCACCGTGCCCGCCACGGCGTCTCGCAGGACGAAGTCCGTCGTAGTGGTACCCATGAACTCGAACTGCGTCGCGCTGCGCGAGTGGAGCGGCACATTGGCCAGAGGTTCCTCCGTGTGGGAGAACATCTGGACGTAGCCACCCGGAGTCCACTTGTACGCGCGCACCAGTGGCGTGACCGAGGGGGCGGCCGGCCGGGACGCGAAGATGTCCTGGACGCCGTTGTTATCGACGTCGAACGTGAACACCCGGGAGTTGTTGAAGAGCGTGAACTCGGGAAGCTCCAGATCGGGCGTCCCGCTCACGCCGTCGAAGAACGCATAGCGCCCATCGATCGTGTTGAAGGCCATGAGCTCGGCGCGTGCATCGCGGTCGATCTGTACTTCGCCCTGCATGAACCAGCTGGTCGACGACCACGTGTAGTTGAAGAGGCCGCCGCTGTAATCGAAGAACAGCGTCTGGATGTTGTTCGAGGTCGAGTTCTGGGTGACCCCCAGCTCTTTGATCCCGTCACCGTCCAGGTCGGCGACGAAGACGAACGGATCCACGCCCGTCCACGGCGAGACCGCGGTCGAGGCTTTAAAGAGCACCGTGCCGTTCATGTCGCGCAGCCGCACGTCATGGTCCGAGATCTCCATGAACTCCTGCTGGCTGGCACTGCGCACGTGAACGATGCTGATCGAGCGGATCGAATCGGTGTGCGAGAACACAGGATTGATGCCGCCCGGGACGCGCTTGTAGGCCCGGGTCAACGGGACGTACGGGCCAGACTGCGGCGCCACTCGACTGAGGATGAATTCCTTGAGCGAGTTGGAGTCGATGTTCTCGGCCATGAAGAAGGTCTCGTCGGCCTTGAACTCCGGGAAGTCCTTCAAGATCACGCCCGTCAGGCCATCCACCAGCGCCAGACGACCGTCCAGCTTGCTCGAGAACAACAGCTCGTCCCGGCCGTCCTGCTTGGTGTCCCCGATGTTCCGGATATAGGTCCAGCCGGACAGCTGCCAGTAAGGCGTGAACACGAACGCGCTGGCGACCGAGGGCGCCAGGGTGCAAGCGGCAAGAAGCAGCGCGACAACGGGGCCGAGCGGGTTACGAACCATGGGGAGCTCCGGTCAAAGGGATGGAGAGACCGCGGGGCATGGGGCCCCTGGGCCGGACCTTGGACTCTGACATGTCGCCCCGAGGGTGTCACTGACTTTTCAGGCGATTCCCCTGCGGAAGGCGCCCGGGATCTGCCCCGGGTTTCGTGGTGCTACCTCCCCACGCCCCGCCCCGGCGTCCACGGCACGCCCGCGGCATCCAGGTCCTTCTCGAGCGCCGGCAGTTCGCCCGACAGCAGGGCGTCCAGCTCCGCGCGCAGCGTGGCGAACTCCTGCTTGCCGACCTCCAGGCTGCTGCGCAGGTTCGGCGTCGGGCCGTAGCTGGCGCTCGTGCGCGTGGCCGTGCGGATGCGATTGGCGATCGAGATCGGGCCGCCCTCGTTGAAGTTCTCCTCGCGCTCGAAGTCGCCGTTCAGGCGCAGGTCCAGATCGGCCAGTTTGCGCTCGATGGCGCGCGCCCGGTCGTCGAGCTTGGTGTCGGGCGTGGTCGAACGGTTGAGGGCCTCCTTCATGGCCTTCACGCGCTGCGTCGCACCGGCCAGTGCGGCGGTGGCGCTGCGAAGTGCGCGGTCCAGGTCGTTCACGTCCTGCCAGAGCGCGGCCACCTCGACGGCAGGCGGCGTGGGTAGCGTGCCCTTGCGCATCTCCACCACCTCGAAGCTCTGCGGGCCGGCCAACTCGGTCACCACGCCGTCCACGCGCTTGGCCAGGCTCACGGAGTACGTGCCGGGCGGGGCCATGCGGCCACGCGGCACTCGGCCGCTCTCTTCATCCACTGCGGGCGCACCACCGGCGGCATCCACGGTGGGGAACGTCAGGTCCCACGCCACGCGCTGGAACCCGGCCTTCGCGGGCCCGAGCACGCGGCGCACCACGCGGCCCTGACTGTCGCGCACCGTGCAGATGATCGTCGGGTCTTCTTCCAGTGCCTCGGCGCGCAACGCGTCCCAGCCGGGCATGGGCGTGTCGCCGCCGGTCTTCTCGAGTTCCTTCTCCTTGTCGCGCCGCGCGGCCTTCTTCGTCTTCAGCTCGTCCTTCAAGTAGTACGTGAACACGGCTCCGAAGGGCGGGTTGGGCGCGCCGTAGTACGCGTCACCCTGGAACGCCTTCTCGCCCCCGCCCAGCACGCGGCGCTCGGTGTACCAGCGCGTCGTGCGCGGCTTGAAGAGCACGGCCTCCTTGGCCAGCATCTCGGGCGTGGCCTCACGCAGAGGCGTGTAGTCGTCCAGGATGTAGAACCCGCGCCCGAACGACGCCGCCACCAGGTCGTTCTCGCGCCGCTGGATGGCAAGGTCGCGGAACGGAATAGTCGGCATGTTGCCCTTGAGCTTCGTCCACGCGCCACCGCCGTCGAGCGTGAAGAACACGCCGAACTCGGTGCCCGCGAACATGAGCCCGGGCTTCACGTGGTCCTGCACGATGCGCCACACGATGTGCCGCGGCGGCAGCCCGGTGGCCATGCTGCGCCACGTCCGGCCGCGGTCGGTGCTCTTGAACAGGTAGGGCGCAAAGTCGCCGGTCTTGTGCTGGTCCACGGCGGCGTAGAGCGTGTTCTTGTCGTGGCGGTCGGCCTTCACGTCGTTCACGAAGAACAGGTCCTTCACGCCGGGCAGGTGCTCGGTCATCTGCCAGTGCTCCCCGCCGTCTTCGGATACGCGGATCAGGCCGTCGTCGGTGCCGGCCACCAGCAACTTCGCATCGAGCGGCGACTGATCCAGCGCGGTGATCGTGCCGTACTTGGACATCGCCAGCAGGTCCCACATGGCATCGAAGCTCCACACGCGCCCCATCATGGGCTGGTGCAGGCGGGGCAGGATGCGTGTGAGGTCGCAGCACAGGGGGCGCCACGAATCCCCACGGTCGTCGCTCCGCCACACGCGCTGGCTGGCAAAGAACAGCGTCTTGCT
>JBEBGT010000330.1:0-4481 GCA_040081365.1 Candidatus Eiseniibacteriota bacterium
CTGGTGCATGGAGCTCCCGACCAGCGCGGGCGGGCCGCACGCCAACGTGGGCCCCGGGGACGACCCCCGCGTGGGCCGATCCTCGCTCACCGGAGCCGGACCAACCGCCGGCTCACCTGCCCGCTCGCCGTCGTGATGCGCACCCAACGCAACCCGGCCTCACCTGCCACGCCCGTCTCGACCGGCCAGCGGTGGAGTCCGGCGGACAGCCATTCCTCCCGTGGCGTCCCGACGGTTCGCCCCGAGGCATCGAACACTTCGAGCGTCACGCGGCCGGCGGTGGGAAGCACGAACTCCGCGGTCGCGTTCGCCCGTGCGGGGTTGGGCGACAGCCGTAGGGCGAGGCCCACGGGGGGGCGTACCGGCGGTGCTCCCAGTACGACCTGCCCCTGGATGAGCACGAGGCGCTGGTCCGCCGACACCGGCGTGACCTGCTCACTGACGCCGCCCGGCCACTCGATGCGCACCGTGTCCGCCACCGTCGCGTCGCCGAGCCCGAAATGCGCTTCCAGTGCGTTCGGCCCGCCGTAACTGGTGGCGGCCAGGATCTCGCGCATCTGCCAGCGGCCCACGCCGCCGATCACCGCGTGCACTCGCACCTTGGCGCCGATCGCCGAGCGGTTCGCCGTCGTGCCGCGGCACACCACGCGCAGCCAGTGGTTCCCCGGCGCGAGGTCGTTGCGGAACAGGAGGCTCGCGCCCTCGCTGCGCGCCGTGGGCACGAACAGGTCGAGGTCGCCGTCCTGGTCGTAGTCGCCGGCCGTGGCGCCATAGCTCGAGAACGGCTGTGTCACCAGCGCCCCGGTCGAGATGCGCACGAACGTGCCGTTGCCCTCGTTGCGGTAGTAGCGGTCGAAACCGTTCAGGTCCCGGACCACGAACACGTCCTGGTCGCCATCGTTGTCGAAGTCGCCCCACACGGCGCCATGGTTGGAGCCCAGCTCCGTGGAGATCGGGCCGGCGGTCGTGATCTTCGTGAACGTGCCGCCGTCGTTGCGGTAGAGCTGGTTGGGCACGCTCGTGTAATTGATGGCGTACAGGTCGAGGTCGCCGTCGTTGTCGTAGTCCACCCAGGTGAGCGTCTGGGAATCCCGCGGGTCGGTGGCGATGATGCCCGTGGTGATGGGCGTGAACGTCGCCGTGCCCGTCTCGGTGAGCTGGTTGCGGTACAGGCGGTCGAGCTTCGTCGCGCCCACTGCACCCGAAGCGAAGAACAGGTCGAGGTCGCCGTCGCCGTCGAAGTCCGACCACGTGGGGTGATGGTGCGAGTCGGTGACCAACACGGGGTCGACGCCCGTGACCTCGGTGAACGTGCCGTCGCCGTCGTTGTGGAACAGCCGGTTCGGCGTGGCGATGTTGAGCTGACCGAACAGCGCCGCCACGACGAGGTCGACGAAGCCGTCGTTGTCGTAATCGCCCCACGCGCAGCCGGCGCCCTTGAGCGCGCTCGACGTGAGGCCCGCGCCGGTGTCGAGCGCGAGCGCGCCGCCACCCTGACCGTGGAACAGCATGCCGCCCGTGTTCACGAGGTTCGAGATGAAGCAATCGATGCGGCCGTCGTTGTCGTAGTCGGCCCACGTGCTGCACGCGGTGTCGGCGTTGTCGAGCACGAGCGGCACGTTGATCACCCGCACGAGCGTGCCGGCGTCGTTCCGGTACAGCACGTTCGCGTTGTTGGCGGCGAACCCGGTGACCACGTACAGGTCGAGGTCGCCGTCGTCGTCGTAGTCCACCCACGTGGCGCCGGTCGAGAACGAGTTGTGCGCCGCGATGTCCGGGCTGTTCGCGAGGGTGAAGGTCTGGGCCGCCACGGGCGCAGCGCAGCAGGACAGCGCGAGCGCGAACAGGGCGAGGCGGGAAGCGGCGGCGTGGGCAGGGCCGTGCCAGCAGCGGGGCATGGGAGTCTCCTCGGGGTCGGGCGATGGGACCGGTCGAGGACCGACTATCGGGGGCCCGCGGGCGAGGTGAGTCGCGGGAGTGACGAGCCGCAGCGCGGAGGGACGAATGGCGCACTCACCGGTCGAACGCGGCGTTGGCGCTCCGCTGCGGTCGTGCCTTGGCGGGGCCGCGGATGCGAGCAGGGCCCGGCATGCGAACGGCCGGCGGACGCTCGCGCGTCCGGCCGGCCGTTGCGCTGGAACGCGCGTCTACTTGAGCAGCAGCACCTTCTGCGTGGCCTGACGCTGACCGGCGTTCACGCGCAGGAAGTAGATGCCCGCGGGCGAGGGGTGGCCGAAGTCGTCCTGCCCGGTCCAGTCGACGCTGTGCTGGCCCGCGGCGAGCGGACCGTTGATGAGCGTGGTGACGCGGCGGCCGGAAGCGTCGTACACCGCGAGGTCGGCGCGGTCGGTGGCATGCGACAGCGTGAACGACGCCGTCACGCGGTTCATCATCGGGTTCGGCCGCGCCTGCATCGCGAACGTGGCCTCGGGGCGCACGCCGTCGTCGACGCCCGTGACCGCCGCCGGGTCGTACGTCACGTACACCGGGCCGGTCCACACGGTCTGGTTGTCCGCCATGCGGATGCGCAGGTAGTAGTGCGCCTCGGTGCCGACGGCGAACGTCTGGCGTTCACGCCACACGAGGTTGGCGTTGCCCACGCTGCTCGCCACCACCACGGCATTCGACGTCCCGGTGATGCCGCGCATGATGTCGATGCCCACCACGGAGTCCGTGACATCGGGATCGGTGATCTGCGCCGCGATCTGGATGCCGGTGCCACTGGTCCACGCCGAACCCATGGGGCGGCCGTCGGCGGCGAACTGCACCACGACGTTGTGGTCCTGAGTGGCGTAACAGCGGCCCGCGGCCAGCCCGGCCATGATCTGGCTCTTGGTCTTGCCCGACGTGAGCACCGCCGTGCGGCCTTCGGTCGAGGCGCCCCAGGTGGCGTTGTGGTTGTCCTGGTCCGCGGTGGGCGAGACCCGGAAGCCCTTGCGCAGCGCATCCTGGAACAGGATCTCGTTTCCCGTACTGCTGCCCACGTCGGACTCGGTGGTCGAGGTCGAGAACGCCGGGCCGGACACCATCGCCATGAGGCTCACCACGGCCTGCGCGTCGGCGGTGAGCGCGTAGCTGTTGAAGTCGCCCCCGGACGGATGGCAGAACTCGACGAACGGCGCGTGGTTCGCCGGCGGGTTCGCGCGCAGCGCGGTGTACAGGCCGGTGTAGTCGCCCTCGGCCACGAACACGTCGTGCTGGCCCGGATCCCAGCCGAACAGCACCGGGGCTTCGAACACGTTGATGTGACCGCCCGTGGCGATGATGCCCCACTCCTGGCCCCAGATGGCCACGAAGTCGCCGTCGCTGTTGGCCGATGCGGCCTCGGCCGCACCCAGCGCGTAGTTCGGCAGTTGCATGCCCGCGCTCACGTGGTTGTGGTCGGTGACCGCGAGGAAGTCCAGCGGAGTGGGCGCCGAAGCGCGCGCATACGTGTAGGCGGCGGTCGGCGTCTGCACGCCGTCGGAGTAGCTGGAGTGCGAGTGCAGGTTGCCGTAGTAGGGCGTGAAGCCCAGGTTCGGATCCGGCAGCGCGCCGGCCAGTGGCAGCGTGCCGCTGTCATTGGAGATCGCGCTGTTGTTCGGCACCTCGTCCTGGGTCTGCAGCGCGAAGTGCCAGGTGGAGTCGGGATCGAGCCCGAACACGAACAGGGTCTCGGGTGTGGCGGAAGCGTGCGGCGCGGGCTCGAGGATCCAATGGTCGAGGTCCGCGGCGGCATTGAAGTCGCCCACGGTGGCGATCGGGCTGTGCGATACCTTGATGACGTAGTTGGTCGCCGTGCCCGTCACATCGTCATCGCCCGGCGCGGTCCAGGTGAGCCGGATCTCGCCCGGGAACTGTCCTGGGGCGGCGAGCAGGTCGCTCACCGTGGCTGGTGGGGTCACGTCGCCGATCGGGCCGCCGTTGCTGGCGCAGATCGTCGATGCGCGCAGCGCGAAGGACGTGGTCCCGTTCGGCAGGCACGCCCAGCTGCCGGCACCGTCGCCGATCGCCGGGTAGGTCACCAACTGCACCACGGTGGCGCTCGTCAGCCGATCCGAGACCAGGTAGACATCGTCGCCGCCGTTGTTGAGCGCAGCGGAGCCGTTGATGTGCACGACGCGGAACTCACCCGGCAGGATGATGGCGCTGGTGCCACACGCCGCATCGAAATCCTCGGGGATGCGCGCGCGCACGGCTGCGGTGCCGATGGTCACGGCGTCGTCGATGGCCCAGCCGGTCAGGTCCACGGCGTTCGGGCCGGAGTTGTAGATCTCGACCTTCTCGTCGAGCCCGGTCTCGGCACCGAGTGGGTTCGGGAGGATCTCGTTGATGAAGATGGCGGCGGAGGCCATGCCGGGAGCGAGCAACAGGGCGGCGGACAACGCGGCGACGGCCGGGAGCGCACGGAGTGCGCCCCGGAGCGGGAGCAACTGGCCCATCGGGGAGGGCCTCCTTCCGACATCGGGGTGAACGGCAGGATGCGATGCCCCGGAGGATAC
>JBEBGT010000331.1:0-4465 GCA_040081365.1 Candidatus Eiseniibacteriota bacterium
CCGTCGAACGAGAACGCGCTCGCGCCGGCCGGCAGTGCTTCGGTGCGCTGCCAAACGCGCCGGCCGCGGGTCTGGCCCGGCTCGAGATCCTCGACGTGAGCTGCCGGCAGCGAGAAGTGCAGCGTGGCATGCCCACGCGCCGGGTTCGGCATGGGACGCGCCAGCGCCAGGACCGCCGGGCCCGACGGGACGCCGACGTTCTGGAACACGTTGAACAGCGCCGCACTCATCGCCGGCGTCGAGTGGCCCGCCGGGTCGTACGCGGTCACGCGCACGAGCGCGCTGTCGGTGGGGGAGGCGGGCACGAGCCAGTCGAGGCTGCCCGAGTTGGCGAGCCCGTGGGCGATCACCTGCCACGGTCCGGCATCGCCATGCGCCGACCACTCGACCGTCACCGAGTCGACGGCCGCGTTGTCCGACGCACTCCATGTGATCGCGTGCGTGCTGTTCACTTCCCAACTCTCGCCGCCGACCGGCGCGGTCACGCTCGCGGACGGGGCCTGCACGTCGGCGAACGTGGCGGTGGCGGTGCGGTTGGTGTCGATCAGCACGCTCGTCGGGTTCACGCTGCCCGAGGCATCGCCGCTCCAGCCCGTGAACGACCAGCCGGGCGCCGAGGCGGCCGTCAGCTGCACGTTGCTGCCGAACCCATAGAAGCCCGTCGGGCTGAACGGGCTCTTGTAGATGACGCCGCCACCCACCGTGCCGGTGGTGAGCTGGAACTGCTCGCCCGCGAACGACGCCACCACCGTGTGGTTCGCGGTGATGTTCGTGAACGACACGCTCGTCGGGGTGCCGGCCGAGACGCCGTCCACGACCACACTGCTGATGAGGAAGTGCGCGGCGGGCGTGATCGTGATCGTCACGCTGCCGCCCTGTGCGATGCTCGTGGTGCCGTTGGGCGACACGCTGCCGCCGCTGCCGGCCGAGGCGGTGACGAGCCAGCGCGAGATCGTGAAGCTGGCGTTGCTGGCGTCGGCCGAGGAGTTGGTGGCCGCGTCGCGCGCCGTGGCGCGCACGCGCACGTTGTTGCCCGGCACGTCGGGCACGGTCCAGTTGAATGTGCCGGAGTTGGCGAGGTTGCTGGCGATGGCGTTCGGGAACGTGGTGCCGCCGTCGGCCGACCACGCCAGGTCGACCGCGGTCACGCCGACGTTGTCGCTCGCCGTCCACGTGATGGCGTGCGACGAACCGGCCTTCCAGTCCTCGCCGCCGTTGGGCGACGTGAGCGTCACGGTCGGGGCGACGAGATCGCCCACGGGCGCCGCACGGCGCGTCGCCCACAGCGTCGCGTTCAGGAACAGCACGCTGTCGGCGACCTCGGCCCAACCGTCGAAGATGTTGTTGTTGCCCGGCTGCGCCGAGCCGTCGTCGATGGGCGAGCTGTCGCCGCAGAAGAACACGCGGCCGCTACCGTACTGCGCCGAGGCCGCCATGACGCCCGTGGTGCTGGTCTGTGGCAGGCCGGTCATCCAGACTTCGCCACGAACGGTGGGGTTGACCTCGGGATGCAGCGTGAACGTGGTGCCATTGTGGAACGCGAGCGCGGTCACGTTGCCCTCGGGGCCGCGCGTCAGGCTGTCCGACGCCACCGCGCGCACGTTGCTCGAGGTCTGAACGATGTTGTTGTTCGCATCCCCCGCCGTGCCCCAGTGCACGCCGAATTCGAACGTGGGGTCCAAGGCGTTCCAGCTCTTGGGTGAGTCGATGCCGTCGCCGTTGCGGTCCGACACGTCGTGGTCGCCCACGGCGATCAACCCGCCGCCATCGCGTACGAAGTTCTTGATCGCCGTGGCCTCGGCCGCGGTGAACAGGTTGTTGGGCTCGGGCACGATGAACACGTCGAAGTTCGACAGGTCGAGCGGGTTGGCGGCGTTGCCGTACGTGATGGCGGCGTTGTTGATCGTCACCGTGAAGCCGCGCTTCACCAGGTCCACGCCCCACGACGAGATGGCGCCGAGCCAGTACGTGCGCGGGGTCGAGGGTACGATGGCGCCTTGCGCGGGCGACGGCGTCGGTTGGTTGTCGTCGATCGTCCAGTCGGCGTTGCCGGCGGTCTCGAAGTGGAAGTTGTCGAACAGTGCGCGCTTGGCGGCGGCGGCCGGCGCGGTGCAGCAGGCGAGCGCGAGCGCGGCGGTAAGCAGGAGGCGGAGCGGGGTGCGGAACGGCATGAAGTGGGCCTCGGGGGTGAGCGGGCACGATGCGGGCGGCAATTCTATCAATGCCGGGCCCCGGCTGTCACGGTTCGCGTGGCGGACCGCGGTCCGCCACGCGGGTGAAACGACCCAGCGGCCACAGGTGTGCCCGTGGTCGCGCCGCACTCAGCGCTTGCGCGCCGCCCACAGGGTGGCGTTGAGTGCCAAGCGGCCGTTCGAACCGCCCGCCTCGGTCCAGCCCGGGTAGATGTTGCGGTTGTTCGGCGTGGCCGAGCCGTCGTCGACCACCGAGCTGTCGCCGATGAACGCCACGCGGCCCTTGCCGTAGGTGCTGCTCGCGGCCATGACGCGCGTGGGGCTGCCGCGCCGCACGCCGCTCATCCACACCTCCCCGCGCACGCTGGGATTGGCGCGTGGGTCGAGCGTGAATGTGGTGCCGTTGTGGAACTCGAGCGCACTCACGCGTCCCGCCGGGCCCTGCACGCAGCGGCCGTCGCTGGCCACATTGCGTGACGTCTGCGTGATGTTCGCGTCGGTGTCGCCGGCCGAGCCCCAGTGCACGCCCAGTTCGTGCCGCGGGTCGAGCGCGTTCCAGATGCGCGGCGAGTCCTCGCCGTCACGGTCGCGATCCGAGCGGTCGTGGTCGCCCACCGCCACCAGCCCGCCGCCGGACTTCACGTAGGCGAACAGCGCGCGCGCTTCCGGGCCGGTGAACGGCCGGTTGGGCTCGGGCACCACGACCACGTCGAAGTTCGCGAGGTCCAGTGGATTGCTGCGATCGCCGAAGGTGAATGCACGATCGTTCGTGCTCACCGAGAAGCCCTGCTTCACCAGTTCGACGCCCCACGTGCTGATCGCGCCGGTCCAGTACTCGCCGTCGGTGCGGCGCTCGATGCCGGACTCGCTCGGGCGCGGCGTGGGTTGCTGGTCGTCGATCACCCAATCGGCGTTACCGGCCTGCTCGCCATGCGCGTTGTCGAACAGCGCGCGGCGCGCGGACGCCGGAAGCACCGACATCAATGACAGTGCGGCGGACAACCACAGGACCGGGAGCGGACGCACAGGGCCTCCAGGGAAGTGGGGGGGTGGAGCCGCCCATTCGGCGTTGCGGCTCAAGTGGTCGTTGGGGCATCCTATACCCATTCGCATCCTGCCTTGCGACACGGTCTCCGAGCCGTGGTCCCCCCGCATGGTCTGGGCCCGATCGAGGCGATCCACGCGGGTGGGTTCGGATTCGCGATCCCGAGCGCGGCGCAGAGCTCATCATCGGGACACGAGGCTGCATCGTTTCGTGTCTCCGGCGTGGACCCGGAGGGCCGTCCCGGTGAAGGACCCTGTCATCCTGGAGCGCACGGCGGGGGCGTCCCGTCCCGTCGGCTTCGCTGCGCAGGTGTTGCACGCCGCGAGCGTGCTCGGCGCCGGGCTCGCCGCATCCGCCCTCGGCGGGCGCGTGCTGGCAGCGTTCGCGGCCGGGCAGGACCGCGAGGTCCTGGGGCGTGCGCTACCGGGTCCGCTCGCGGTGCTGTTCACGCAGCTCTCGCGTTCCCCGGTGCTGATCCACGTTCTGTTCGCGCTGGTTCCCGTGCTGGTCGCCCTGTGCTGCGGCGCGATCGTGCACCTGCTGCGCGCGGACGGTGTTCGTGCGGTCCGGGGGCAGACGCTCGTGTGGACCGTGTCGGCTGTCATCTCGCTGATCACGCTGGCCGCGGGTGTCGAGGGACTCAAGCCCGGGATGGCCGCGCTCGGCTACGCGCTGGCATGGCCGGCGGTGGGGGCCCTGGGAGTGGTGTTGTGGTCCAGCGCACAGCCGCGCGGGCGTGTGTTCGCGGTGTGGACGCTCGTGGTGCTCGCGGGCTGGGTCCTGCGGCTGCTGCCGGTGGGTTGGCCCGGACAGAACAGCCTCACCTGGTGGGCCATGCTGCCCGCGCGCCCGCCGCTGGAGGTGGTGGCCGGCATCGCCACGCTCGCGCTGGCGGCCGTGCTCGCACGAGTCGTTCCGCGCCGGGCGCAAGGCACGGGCGTGGCGTGGCGTCTCCTGCTCGCCACCGGCGTCTCGGTGTTGTTGTTGCGCGCCCTGCCGGCGTTCGAGCACTACGGCCCGGCCAAACCGCCCGCCGCCCTTGCGAGTGAGATCAGCACCAGTTACCTGCAGGTCGCGCTCACCATCGACGATGCACCGGAGTTCGCACGCCAGCATGCCGACCGGCTGCGCACGTATCCCATGCATGCGCGCACGCACTCGCCCGTGTGGCCGCTCCTGTTCCGGGCGGCCATTCGCGCGGGTGCCAGTCCCGTCGCCGCGCCACTCG
>JBEBGT010000332.1:0-4456 GCA_040081365.1 Candidatus Eiseniibacteriota bacterium
CGGCCGCTCGGTGACGTCCGGGCGCAACAGCAGCCCCGACGGCAGCGCCAGTGAGGCCACGAGCATCCGCCCCAGCACCAGATGCCGCAGCGAGCCCCAGCCCGGAGCCCGCAGGGAGGCCAGGGCCCCCGTGGCGGACGTCGGTCCGGAGTGCAGCGCGGTACCCAGGGCGGGGACGAGACGCATGTCAGTTGCCGCCAGCGACGACGTTGATGAGCTTGAACATCGGGAGGTACATGGCCACGACCATGCCGCCGACGATGCCGCCCATGACGACGATCATCACCGGTTCGATGATCGAGGTCAGGGTGTCGACAGCGGTGTCGACCTCGGCCTCGTAGAACACGGCGATCTTCGTGAGCATCTCGTCCAGGGCGCCCGTCTGCTCGCCGACGGCGATCATCTGGGTCACCATGGGCGGGAACACGCCCGAGGCCTTGAGCGGAGCGGCGACGGTCTCGCCTTCGCGGATCGAGGCGCGAGCACTCATGATCGCTTCGGCGATGACCTTGTTGCCGGCCGTGCGCGCCGTGATCTCCAGCCCGCCGAGGATCGGCACGCCGGACGAGATGAGCGTGCCGAGCGTGCGCGTGAACCGCGCCACGGCACCCTTGAGCAGCACGTCGCCGAGTACCGGCATCTTGATCAGCATGCCATCGATCGTGCGCATGCCGTTCTCGGTGGCGTAGAAGCGCTGCAGCGCGATGCCGGCACCGACCATGCCCAGCACGGCCAGCCACCACCAGTGCACAAGCACGTCCGACATGATGAGTACGATCTTCGTGGGCAGCGGCAGCTCGCCACCGAAGTCGGTGAACATCTTGGCGAACGTCGGGATGATGAAGATGAGCATGAACGCCGTGGCGCCACCGGCCACCGACAGCACGACGGCCGGGTAGACCATGGCGCTCTGCACCTTGCGCTTCAAGGCGTCGGCCTTCTCGATGTACGTCGCCAGACGCATGAGGATCTCGTCGAGCACACCACCGGCCTCGCCGGCGGCGACCATGTTCCGGAACAGGTCGTCGAACACCGCGCGGTGCTTGCCGAGCGCGTCGGACAACGTGGAGCCGGCTTCCACCTCGCGCGTCGTCTCGGCGATGACCTTGCCGAACGACGGCTTGCTGGCCTGCTTCGCCAGGATGTCGAGGCACTGCACCAGCGGCAGGCCGGCCGAGATCATGGTCGCGAACTGGCGCGTGAAGATCGCCAGGTCCTTCGTGGACACACCCGAGCCGCCGAGCTTCGGCATCGCAACGCCGCTCGACTTGGGACGCAACGAAGTGACGAGGATGCGCTTCTTGCGCAGGATCTCGAGCGCCTCTTCCTGGCGCCCGACCTCGATCTCACCGGCCTGGGCCTCGCCCGCGAGCGTCCGGCCCTTCCACAGATAGACAGCCATATCGTTCGTCCTTTCAGGCCGCCGGCCGCAGGACCTTCTGGAGCATGCCTTCCAGCTCCACTCGGTCGGTGCTGCGGTCCATGGCGTCCTCGGGGCTGAGTTGCTTGTCCAGTACGACCTGCAGGAGCGCCTGGTTCATCGTCTGCATGCCGTACTTCTGCCCGGCCTGCATCAGGCTGTAGATCTGGTGCACCTTCGCTTCGCGGATGACCGCCTTGATGGCGGGGGTGCACACCAGCACCTCCGACACCATGACGCGGCCGGTCCCTCGGCTGCGCGGGATGAGCTGCTGGGTGACCACGCCCTCGAGCGTGAACGCCAGCTGCGTGAGGATCTGCTTCTGCTGGTCGGACGGGAACACGTCGACGATGCGGTTGACCGCTTCGTACGTGGAGTTCGTGTGCAGCGTGGCGAACACCAAGTGACCCGTCTCGGCGATCGTGAGGGCGGCTTCGATGGTCTCGAGGTCGCGCATTTCGCCGACCAGGATGATGTCGGGGTCCTGGCGCAGCACGTATTTGAGCGCGGTCGGGAACGATGCGGTGTCCGCACCCACTTCGCGCTGGTTGACGATGCACTTCTTGTGGTGGTGGATGTACTCCACCGGGTCCTCGATCGTCATGATGTGCGCCTGACGCGTCGCGTTGATCTTGTCGAGCATCGCGGCCAGCGTGGTCGACTTGCCCGAACCCGTGGGTCCGGTGATCAGCACGAGGCCCTTCTGGCGGTTCGTGAACTCCTTCACGACCGGCGGCAGGCCGAGCTTGTCCATCGGGATGATGTCGTACGGGATCTGGCGGATCGCCATCGACACCACGCCGCGCTGGAGGTAGACGTTGGCGCGATAGCGCGACAGGCCCTTCACCCCGAATGAGAAGTCCAGTTCGCGGGTCGTCTCGAAGCGCTTGCGCTGGTCATCCGACAGAACGCTGTACGCCAGCCCGATGCACTTCTCGGGCGACAGCACCTCGTACTCGGTCGGCGTGATGGCGCCGTCGATGCGCAGCTCCGGCGGCACGCCCGCCGTGATGTGCAGATCCGACGCCTTGCGCTGGACCATGTCCTCGAGCAGTTGTCGCAGAGTGAGTTCCGCCATGTGCTCCCTCGTCTCCGTCGGTGGGGTCGCGGTCTACAACTTGTCGGCCGCGGTCTCCTTGAGGACTTCTTCCACGGAGGTGATCCCCCGCTTGAGCTTCTGCAACGCATCGCGCCGGAGCGTGAGCATCCCGCCCTGGATCGCCGTGCGCTTGATCTCGATGGCCGACGCGCGCTGCAGGATGAGTTCGCGCAGTACCGGCGTGATGGCCATGACCTCATAGACGCCGGCGCGGCCGCGCGTGCCGGTGTTGCCGCACTCGACGCAGCCCTGCCCTTCCATGATCGTCGCCCCCGCCAGCTCGGAGCGGTCCAGCTGCAGCTCGTGCAGGACCTCATCGGTGAGCTGCGCCGGGCGCTTGCAGGCGTTGCACACCTTGCGCACCAGACGCTGAGCGAGGATGAGATTGAGCGAGGAGGCCACGAGGAACGGCTCGATGCCCATGTCGATGAGACGGCCGACCGCGCTGGGCGCGTCGTTCGTGTGCAACGTCGACAGCACGAGGTGGCCCGTGAGTGCGGCCTTGGTCGCGATGGAGGCCGTGTCGATGTCACGGATCTCGCCAACCATGATGATGTTGGGGTCCTGGCGCAGGAACGCCTTGAGCGCCGCCGAGAACGACAGGCCGACCGAGTCGTTGACGAGCACCTGATTGATGCCGTCGAGGTTGTACTCGACCGGGTCCTCGGCCGTCATCACGTTCACCGTGGGGGTGTTCACGCGCGACAATGCCGAGTACAGCGTGGTCGTCTTGCCGGAGCCCGTCGGGCCGGTGACGAGCACCATGCCGTATGGGTTCAGGATCGCGGACAGGAACTCCTTCATGCTCGCCGGCTCGAAGCCGAGCTTCTCGAGGTCGACGTTCAGGTTGGTCTTGTCGAGGATACGCATGACGATCTTCTCGCCGAAGATCGTGGGCAGCGAACTCACGCGCAGGTCGATCGTGCGGTTCAAGACCTTGATCTTGATGCGGCCGTCCTGCGGGATGCGGCGCTCGGCGATGTCGAGATCGGCCATGATCTTGAGGCGCGACGTGATGGCGGCCTTGAATTTGTAGGGTGGCGCCATCATCTCCTGCATCGCACCGTCGATGCGGAAGCGCACGCGCATGGTCTTCTCGTAGGGCTCGATGTGGATGTCCGACGCGCCTTTGCGCACCGCATCGGCGATGAGCGAGTTGACCAGCTTGACGATCGGCGCCTCGTCCATGAGGCCGGTGCCGTCGTTCTCCGGGGTGTCGTCTTCCTCGACGACCGCCAGGTCGTCCTCGAAACCCTTCATCACATCGGCCATGGTGCCGGCCGAGTCGTAGGCGCGGTCGAGCGCCTTCTTGATGGCGGCTTCCGAGCCCACACGCGGCTCGACGTCGTAGCCGGTGATGAACTTGATGTCGTCGAGCGCGAAGATGTTCGACGGATTCGCCATCGCGACCACGAGCTTGCGGCCGCTCTTCGACACCGGCAGCGCCATGAACTTGGTGGCGACGTCGCCGGGCAGCAGCCGCGTCAGCGCGGGATCGGGCTCGAAGTTCTTGAGGTCGATCGACGCGCAGCCGAACAGCTTGGCCAGGAACTCGAGGAGCTGGTCCTCGGTGATCGCACCGATCTTGACGAGGTTGCCCGTGAGCGTGCCGCCAGCAGTCTTCTGCTGGAGCGCCGCCTTCGTGAGGGCCGCCTCGTCAACGATGTGCGCCTGGAGCAGTTTCTGGCTGAGATCTTCGACCACGATGATCCCCGGGGCGTGATGGTCACCGGAACGAACCGCGTTCCGGAGCTTCTTGCCGGTTCCGAACCCGTCGCGAGCAACCGTGCGGCGCCGCTCCGCACGCCAGACTGCTGCCGTGCAGACGGCAAGCCGTGAAACGCGCCGACTGCACGTGCGCCTCACGCTCGCCCTCGTTATCGGGCGGGGACGTTGCGACCTTGAAGTGAATTACGCATGACTCGACCTTCGCAGGC